>JAULXA010000282.1:0-9099 GCA_032118875.1 Flavobacterium sp. | reverse complement strand
TAGTTCCATTAATAGAACCGATATCATTTGAACCTCCACTAAATCCACCACTTTTAATTACATCTGCTAATACAAATGAAAATAATGCTAATGCTATGATTAGGACTAATAAGATAGAACGTTGTCTAATTTTTGATAAAATTGCCATTTTTATATTGAGTTATTTTTTTGTTCAGTGGGCGAAAATACAATTATCTATTTAATAATAAAATAGTATTGCGAATTTTTTTACTTGTTTTCTTGATTGTTTTCCATTTTCTTTAAAAAACTTCTTCTTACGAAGAACATAATTATAAATCCAACAGCAATAATTGCTTGCAATCCATAATCTTGTTTATTTAAAACCTTATAAATTACTGAAATTGAAAATACAATAGCTGCAACTAAATATAGGTATTGAGAATATTTGTAATATTTCATATATGTAAATTTTATTTTTTAGTGGTCATATATGCTATCGCCTTTTTATTTATTGGTATATGCTTTCAGCATTTTTTTTTAGTAGCGATGTCATTTTACTTTATTTTTTATTATTTACTTCTCCGTTATTGTTTTGCATGTTGAAAACTTTAAAGTCTTTACTAAAATCAATTCCAACACCTTGCAAAAAACTTCCATCCGCATCTTTAAATTGAAAGGGTTCCTCTGTGAAAAACCATTCATTTTTTTGATCAAAATACAATTGATTGGTTGCTAAAACCTTACCATCGTAAGTTGTGATTTTTACATTACCAATTAAATCAATTACCTCAGTTCTTTTATACGAGACGGCTTTATCTGCCACAATAGTAGTTCTATTGCCTTTATCATCAAAAATAGTTACTAAGACAGCTTTAGGGAATTCAATAAATGGATTTTTTGCTGTAGAGTAATCAATCATTTTCAAACTCTGCACCATTGATTTCACTTTACCAGAATCAACATATTTCAAGTTCATTGAATCTGCCTCACCAGTAGGAACGAAAGAAGTTTTATAAATTCGCTGAACGTCTTTTAAATTACTCTCACAACTTTGCAAAAACAAAACTAGAGTAAAAACGACTATATATCCAACAAATTTTTTCATTCTATTAGTTATATAATGTTTTTCTAAACCATTTGTCATTAAAGATCAATCCTAAACTCACTGAAAAATATTCTTCACGAACTAAGCCATTTACAACTGTACCTCTATTTCCATATTCTACACCTAAATTTAAGCTTGAAAATGTTCCTGAGATAGGCAAACCAAAACCTAGAGTCACTGATTTATCTTTAATAGCTGTATTATTAATCATTAATCCTGTGTTTTCAAACTTGAAACCACCACGGTAAATAATTCTATTGAAATAACTTTTATACGAATCAAATTTTGGGATAAAGAAACCTCCCAAAGATACTTTTGTAGCGTTTTCATATGAAACATTTTCATAGTTATCAAATCTATTAATTTGACTTCCTGTTCCTGAAAAAGTAATATCTCCTCCAACAAACCATTTTTTATTATTACCAACACCAGCACCTATCGCTAATTTTGAAGGGATATTTAGTTCTGTATCTGCAACCTCAACATTTGTAGGAAGTGAAGCAGGAACTGAACCTCCCCCACCTAATGCTAAAGAAACTAATGATACATTTCTTTCATTAACAGAATTTAATTTAGTTTCAGGGGAATATACTAAACTAGACATGAAGTTTAATTTTTTGTTTAATTTGGTGCTGTATGTTAAACCTGCATTAAAAGAAACTCCCGACATAGTTGACTCATTGACTTCTTTTGAACCATATAACAAACCTTCTTCAAATTTTTCCGATTCTGTATTAATAGAACCAAAAAAGTATTGAAAATCTACACCTATACTAAATTCAGAGTTGATCTTATATCCAGTACCAAAGTAAACTTTATTCACACCACCTTTTCCTAAATACCTACTAACTACAAGCTTATCATCAATTGTTGTATCTTCTTTTAAGAATCTATAACCAACTGCTGTTTGAGGCAATAATCCAATCGATACACCAATTTTTTTAGTCACAGGAAAACCCATAATCAAATAATCAAATGTAGTTTTTTGAGCTTTTTCAGTTTGTTCACCTGAATTTAATTTATAGAATGAACTTGTTGCACCTACTTGAAAAGTTGTTAGTATTTGATTAGAATAGGTAGCTGGATTCAGTACGTTAATGTGTGTACTGTCTGCATAAACACTGATTCCACCCATATTCACAATATCATTTGTACCTTTAAATTTAGTGCTTCCAATTCCGTAAAAAGAATAAGGCGAAGGAGTATTTTCTTGTGCGAAACCGAAATTTGCAAGTAGTATGGTAACTATTAAGGCAATTTTTTTAATCATTTTGTAAACTATAAGTGTATAATTGTTGTAAACTTTTCAATAAGAAATTTTCATCGGCAAATATGATACTTTTTAATCGATTAGCCAAAAAATTAGTGTCTCCGCCTGTTAAAATTATTGTAAAATGTTCGTTTTTAACAGAAAATTCAGAAACAAAGCCTTCAATTTCATAACACAAAGCATTAACTACACCAGAATGAATAGCTTCTTCTGTGTTATTTCCAATAAAATTTTCAGGTGCTTTTTTTGTGAGTAAAGGCAGTTTTGCTGTAAAATTATGCAATGATTCGTATCGTAAACGCAAACCTGGCGAAATGGCCCCACCTAAATATTCCTTATTACTGGTTACGAAATCATAAGTTACACAAGTTCCTGCATCAATAATTAATACGTTTTGATTCGGGTACATTAAAACGGCACCAGCAGCTAAAACCATTCTGTCTACACCCAAAGTTTTTGGAGTTCCATATAAATTTTTGAATGGAAAAGCAGAAGTATGGCTAATTTCAAGTAAATTTAAATGCTTTTTTAGCCACAAAATATCATTTTCATCTAGTTTTCCAACTGAAGAAAGCACTGTATTTGTACAATTTGGATATTTTTTTAAAATATTTTCAAAATTATTTTTAAGGTCATTTTTTTGAAAAACAAACTTTTCAATTAGGTTAACCTGTTTAAAAACAGCAACTTTAATGTTTGTATTTCCTACATCAATAGTAAGTATCATATCTAAATATTAGAATTGCAAATGTACGAAATTGATTTTTTTTATTTTTTGTTTTGGAAAATATAAAAATCGTTCTATATTTGCACCCGCAATAAGGAAGTAATATTACGGAATTATTCAAGGTACCTTAGCTCAGATGGTAGAGCAATGGACTGAAAATCCATGTGTCCCTGGTTCGATCCCTGGAGGTACCACTTAAACCCTGACTTTGTCGGGGTTTTTTGTTTTATACTATTTAACAAAACTTCATAAAAAAACCGACAACTTAAAATTGTCGGTTTTTTATTTTATTCCAATCTTACAATAACGGTAATATTTCATTTTTTAATCTGTCGTATTCTCCTTGAAGGATTAAGCCGTTATCTAGCAACTTCTTATAATTATTTAGTTTGTCAAACAATTCGTCTTTAGATAAGTCCGAAAGCTTTTTCTCATGCGGCGGAATTGGCTCTTCTAATTCTGTATCTTGAACAGCAGGAATCGTTTCTACTGGCATAAGCTCAGCAAAATGCGTTACTTCTTCAGCTACAACATCTTCAACTTGTGCCTCCACTTCTGTATCTGGAACTAAATTCACATTAGGGATAGCCACTCCGTTTTTCAAGATATCCAATTGTTCTTTCGCGTACGTATATAATTTACGCGCTTGATTTTTTGGCAAATAATCAACAGTGTGTGTTAAATCGGTTTTAGTTGAAAAAGAAAAATCGGAACCCAAAAAACCTTCTTTTACAAAAGTTCCTGCAACATCATCCCAATCGTAATCCATAAATTCCATTGACAAACCTAAGTTTTTAGGCTTACATAAGATTATACGCTTATTTGTAACTACAATACTATCTGGAAAAACTGTAATAGCAGGCTTTTTCTGCACGGCAATGTAACCAACTTCTTCGTTAGACATTAATAAATTTTCTAATTTAGACGTGATTTTCTCAATGGCTTTTGGATCTTGGTCTTCGTTTAGTATTTTTTTTAAATTATCAATCATAATTAATTTATTATAGTTTGTTGATGTATGTTTATCAAAAGTAATGCCTAATTTTCTACTTCTCGATACAATCCTGAAAAAAAATCAGAATCACTCGAAGTGACATTATATAATTTCCGCTTGGATTTTTTTAGTTAAACTACTAAAAACCAAATCGTAAGATTCGTTAATTAATTCACACATCATTGTATCGTTCACATCAGAATGAAAACTAACGGTGTTCCAATGTTTTTTACTCATATGATAACCAGGATTTATAGCTTCATATTCCGATCGAAGTTCTTCTGCTTTTTCTGGATCGCATTTTAAATTTAAACTTGGCTCGTTTTTTTCCCATTGTTGTAAGGAAGTTAAGCAAAACATTTTTCCGCCAACTTTAAACACCAAAGTATCTTCATCAAAAGGAAAATGCTCCGTTACTCCTTTTTTAGATAGGCAAAATTCGTACAATTGTTGAATGTTCATTTTCTTAGCTATTTAACTTCCAAAATATATAAAACTGGCTTACTCGGACTCGCATCATTTTCAAAAGAAGCGATTTGTAAATTTAATAAATAGGTTCCGTCAGCAACGGATTCTTCTACATATATCAATTCTGTAATCGTACAATCTAAACGGGCATCTTCATTCAATATTACGGTGTTTTTCACATTCCAAAACGCTTTGTGCGCCAATAATTTTCCTTCATCTTCTTCCCTATCCACACTTGGCAAATCGATAAGTAAATGTTTAATTCCGATTTCTCGAATAAAAGTTGCTGCTTCTTCCAACAAATATGGTGGATTAGTATGCGAATAGTTTTTAGATTTTTTTTCTGTTAGATTTGGAATGGTACGAATAATTATCGCTTCTGGAGTTTTGCCTTTAAGAGACTTTTCAATTTGATTTTTCGTAATCACGAAATCTTCATTTCTATTTTCAGGTTGAATCGAAACAACTTCCGCCATAAAGAAGAATTGCTTCAAACATTGATTTATAGAATAAAATGCTGTAGTAATATGTCCTAAACACTCGGTATGCGTGCCATGTCCGTGCGGATTGAAAAATATATTATTAAAATTCGTAGAACTTCCTTCAGAAACTTTTCCTATCCAATTTTCAAAAGTCACGGGTTCAATTACAGGTTTTTCAATATACCATGCAATCGGATTCGCATCGGTATTGGATAATGGTAAAGAAATATCAATGGGTTTTGATAAGTCGATGTTGAAGTTGTTTATAGTAGCTTTCATTTTTGCACGCGGATTTAACGGATATTCTAACACAGATTTAAACAGATTTTTAAAATCCGCGTTGCTTGCATCTGTCTAATCTGCGTGCCAATATCATTCCAAATTTAATAAAAATAAGTCGGAAGCAATGCCATCACTTAAAAATTTTCCTTTTTTGGTAGTTTTTAAAACATTATTTTCGATTTCTAACAAATTGTCAAAAATATATTTCCCTGCTTGTTGGTGTAAATAATCTAAATATTTTGTTCCGAATTCCGTTTCGATTCTTTCTAAAGAAACACCCCAAATAGTTCGTAAACCTGTCATTATGTATTCGTTATACTGATCGGTTTTGGATAAAGTTTCGGTTTCTGAAGGCAACTTATTTTCTGCGATTGCTTTCAAATACAAAGAATTATTGGCGATATTCCAACTTCTACTTTGACCATTATAACTGTGAGCTGACGGACCGATGCCAATATATTTTTTACCTAACCAATATGCCGTATTGTTTTTTGAAAAATAATCTGGTTTACCAAAATTTGATAATTCGTAATGTACAAATCCGTTTTCTTGTAATTTTTCGATTAAAATATGGAAATGTTGTTGGGCCAAATCGTCATCTAAAGTCGGAATTGAACCTGATTTTATCATTTTATCTAAAGCTGTTTTGGGCTCTACGGTTAACGCATAACTGGAAATATGTGGAATATTAAAACTTAGTGCCGTTTCTATGTTTTGCAACCATTTTTCGTTGCTCATATTAGGCATTCCGTAAATTAAATCTATGGAAATGTTATCGAAATGTTGCGTCGCAAATTCCAAGCATTTTTTAGCTTCTGCCGAATTATGTGCGCGATTCATCAACAACAAATCGTCTTCAAAAAACGACTGAACTCCAATTGACAAACGGTTTATTGGCGAATTCGCATATTGAAGAATCGTTTCGTCATCCAAATCATCCGGATTGGCTTCTAAAGTAATTTCTGGATTCTCAATTACTTTATAATATTCGTAAACCTTATCAATCAAAAATCGTATATCGTCAATCGTCAATACACTTGGTGTTCCTCCACCAAAATAAATGGTTTCAATCGTTTCGTTTTGAGATTCGTTTTTACGTAATTCTATTTCTTTCGCTAACGCCAAAACCATTTCGTCTTTCTTTTTCATGGAAGTCGAAAAATGAAAATCGCAGTAATGACAAGCTTGCTTGCAAAAAGGGATGTGAATGTAGATTCCTGACATATTTTAGTTTAAAGTCGCAGTCGCTGTTTACAGTACTAATACTGAAAACTGAGACTGAAAACTATTATTATTTTACTTCAAATAAAAGCATTTCGTTATTTGTTTTAATTACGCTTGGGTTAGAAATATTAAAATTATTCCAAGTTGATGTTGTTGTAATTTCATAATCTGCTTTTTCAGCTGAACCATTATATAAATTTCCAGACACAATATTTGCAGCATTTTTTATAAAATACAAATTATTTTCTTTTACAAATTCAGTTATTGTGGTTTCGTTTACATATTCTTTGTTTGTATATTTTGCTAAATTATTTTTCAAAGCATAACCTTCTCGGAACGAAACAGGAAAATCTGTTACTTGCCAATTTTCAATAATTTTCACAATAGCGTTATCCGATTTATTAACGTAAATATTGCCCGAATAATTACTTAAATAAACGCGCCTTGTGAATGTAGAATGATTTCGTGGAGAAGAAAACCGAATAACAAAAACTTCCTCATTATTTATTTTTATTGTTCCTTCAATGCTTAATAGAAACTTTTTAAACTTATTTGTTTTTAAAAAAGGAGCATATTGAATTGGACTATTATACATAAAACCATAATATTCTTTAAAACTTTCCGTTTCAAAATTTTGATTCACCTTCCATTTTGTTTCCAACACTTTTTTCGTGTTTCTAAAATCGCGATTTACATATCCTAAATCGTATTGTTGAGCCGAAACATCTGCATCAACATAAGTCGTATCTGAAACTTTTATCAAAATATTAGTTTTTAAATCCGAACTAAATCCTTTATCTGGATAATTTTTATCTAGATTTCCAATAGCTTTTTTTAAAATCTGATACGGTGTGTTTTTACTGTAAATAACAACTTCTTCAATGAAGGTTTCGTTTGGTCTATCTTTAATATTTAAGTTTATAGATGTTTTATTTTTTACAATTTCTTTTTCTTCAACTGTATCAAGAATTACATCTTCATACTCGTCAACAGTTGCCAAAGTAGCTTTAGGAAAATACAGAAAACCATCATGAAATTCACTTAATTTTCCTTCAATAAATGTTATCGGACTAAAAAGTCTGTTTTCTTTTATTTTATTTATTTCAAGTTGATTTGCAGAAACAAACACGTGATTATTCTTAAACTGTTTTTTCAAAACATCCTCAAAAGAACCTTCCTTAATTGGAGTACTATGCCATTTATTTTGAAGAAAAATAGAATCATTAGTTGTTATTGCTGCTAAACTATACATTTTATCTCGTAACACAGTTTTTATATAAGATCCCATAGGAATAAAATCTTCAATAATTGGCACTTTTACAGACTTCAAATTGTTAGCAAAATGCTGATTGGCACCCCAACAAATAATTTTTGCATCAGGATTTTGTTTTACATAAGCCAATAAATTTTCAGCCATTTGTTTGTCTCTAATATTGTCTATGCTTGTACAATTGAAAGCGCTTGTAAAATTTTGACGCGTAAAAGCATCTTCACCTAATGTTAATAATCCGTTTACAATTTGTGTCCAATAAAAATTTCCTTCTGAGTTTTTTTGCTGACTTAATTTTTGTTTCAATTTGTTTAATTCTGAAGAAAAATTTTGATATGAAATATCACTTTCGTCGAACATACTAGAATTGGAAATAGATTCTAAAAGCAAATTAAAATCTTCCTTGTTCAATTTTATAGTGTGATTTATACTTTTTGAATAACTAAATAAATCATTTGATAAATTTACAGTACCATTTACACTTGTAATTTGATGGTCAAATCCGAAAAGCTCTAAATTTCCTTTATTGTTTTCAAAAAACGTGGCAAAACTTTGAAACTCTTTTCTTTTTCCCCACATAGAAAACAACGAATTCCTAAAAACTTGTTTACAATTTGCACCTTCTTTAATATCTTCTTGTGCTTTCCATAAATCGTAAATTCCAGATTCAAATGCAATTACATTGAAACCCATATGCTCAACCAAATATTTTACAATTTCGGTTTTGGTTTCAAAAACATTGCCATCAAAATGACTGATTTCTCCAAGCATTACAACTTGAACATCTTTTAATTCCTCTTGCAAAAAACTAAAATCCTTAGAAATGGGTGGATCCGATAAAATTATATTTTTTGAAATGGTGTTTTGTGAAAAGAGTACAAAACTGAAAAATAGTAAAAAAAGAGAAAATGTTTTTTTCATTTGAAAATGATTTATTAGAACTAATAACTTCCATTCTAAAAAATTATTGTGCCAAATTTTTAATGTTCTTTTTATTTTTTCACTCTCGTTTCATTTTGTTTCACAAAAGCATCCCAACCGGAATAACTTGTGGTTCCAACTACTTTTCCTGTATTGAAAAAATGACAAACCGCAGCGGCTAAACCATCTGTAGAATCGAGATTTTTAGGTAATGTTTTTAGACCTAATAATTGTTGCAACATTTTCGCAACTTGTTCTTTACTGGCGTTTCCATTTCCAGTAATGGCCATTTTTATTTTCTTAGGTTCGTATTCTGTGATTGGAATGTCTCGAGACAAACCTGCCGCCATAGCCACACCTTGCGCTCTTCCTAATTTCAACATCGATTGAACGTT
>JAULXA010000281.1:0-2850 GCA_032118875.1 Flavobacterium sp. | reverse complement strand
CGTGCTTTTCGCTACCATTACGTTTTTAAGTGTAGTAGTTGGATCAATCGTATTATTGTTCTCTTCAACATTACCAGAAATTATGTTGCACGACAATATTCATACACCTTTTAATTTTGATGTACCACTTTGGGCCCAAGGATTATTATTATTGTTCTCTGTAGGAATTCCGTTATTCTTCTTTGTACTAGTGGGTTTAAGATTATTAATTCCAAACACAAGATCAATTGGAAGTTATGCAAAATACACTTTGTTAGCACTTTGGTTAATTGCAGTAGCATCTTTAACAGTAGTTGGCGTGAATTATGCAACTGAATTAAGTCATGATGGAAAAGTTTCTAAAAAAGAATTACTTCCTATCGTAGCAACTGATACACTTGAAGTAAAATTTGCAACAAACGATTTCTTCTCAAAAAGCAATCATGAAATTTCGAACTTAAGAGTAACACAAGATTCAGCGAAACACAACATCATATATTCTAATAATGTTAACTTTCACTTAAAATATACGGATAAAAAACAACCTTACATTATAGTGGAAAGAACAGCTCAAGGGAAAAATTTTGATGAAGCGAATAAAAGAGCAGAAAAAATTAAATACAACTACAAATTTGTAGGTAAACAATTGCTTTTAGATAATTATTTCTTAACAGATGTTGAAAATAAATTTAGAGGTCAAGAAGTAGATATTTACTTATACATGCCAGAAGGAATGGTTTATTATCCTAACAAAAATGTAGAAAGATATTTAAGCGGACACAACTCTGATTACGATTACGGATACGGACCAGAAGGTTACCGATATAAAGTAACTGAAAATGAGTTAGAATGTTTAGATTGTCCTCCAAGTACAGATGATGAAGATGAAGAAACTCATATTGAAAACATATCTGGAGAATTCATTGGAAATAACCGAGTGGAAACAAGAACATCTGAAAACGATAGTATTGAAAAAGTTACAGTGAAAGTGAATGGAAAAGAGATAATTAACACAGAAGTGAGAAAAACTAAAAATTAATTTTTTTAATTTAAATTTAACATTCATTTCATATTTAATATCTAATTTTACCAAAACTATAAAACTAACAACTATAAAAAATAAGTAATTATGATACAATTTGTAATAAAAGTAATTGATGTTGCTGTACAATTAGTGATTCAATTTATAGAAAGCATATTTTAGAAATAACATTTAGGTTTAGAATTTTCTCATAAATTCTGAAATCATATAACCATAAATCCCGATTTTTTTCGGGATTTTTTTTAATATATTTGCCATACCAAATAAAAAAACATAATAATGACAAAAAAATTTACACTCTTCGTTATCGCAATGTTTAGCTTAACTATAGCTTCTGCACAAGTTAAATTAGAAAAAATAAAAGGTTCAAAAATTGTAACTGTTTCTACCAAAGAAGTGGAAGTATTCGAAAATGTAGAAATTGAACAATTTTTAGATGTGTATTTTGTAAAATCAGAAAAAACATCCATTGAAATTGAAGCCGATGATAACTTACATGACATCATCAGTTACAATGTTTTAGGAAATACATTAAAAATTACGGCGCTAAAACAACCTACTGGTGAAAAAAAATTAGCTATTAGAGTCAATTACAACGACAGTTTAAAAACTATTGTAGCGCGTCATGAAAGTAAAATTAATGCTTTAGCCGATATTTCTTTAGAAAATATTACGATTAAAAATTACGATAAATCACAATCTTTTTTAAATGTAAGATCTACAAATTTTACTTTAATTATGACAGACAAATCAAAAGCAGAAATTAACGTAAAAGCAGATAAAACCATAGTTGAATTAAGTAAAGACGCAAGAGTTAAAGGCTTAATTGCTTCACCAGAAGCTAAAATCGATTTATACCAAAAAGCAGAAGCAGAAATTGAAGGTGACGCACAAATTGCTAAAATCAGATTGGATAATAATTCAAGTTTAATTGCGAAAAAATTCACAGTTAAAGATATGGAATTGGTAGCCGAAAGTTATACCAAATGTTCTGTAAACGCTCAAAAATCTATTGAAATTTCAGCATCAGGAAAAACAGAAATCGATTTATTAGGTGAGCCAAAAGTAGACTTAAAAGTGTTCACAAACAGTGCTGTTTTAGCTAAAAAAGAGAAGTAATTCATGAAGAAAGATATAATTATTCCAGAAGTGGAAAACGTTTATATTGTTGCTATTAAAGAATGGAATGAAGATTTTGGCGAAAATTCTTGGTATGCTTATCTTTTAAATAATTCTTCAGAGAAATTAGAAATGGCCATGGTGGTTTCTAGCGCATCTGGAACAATTAATAATGAAGAAAGAAAAACAGGAAGTTTCCGACACGCTTTCAATGAAGTGTTACCAGAATCAGCAACTAAAGTAGAATTGTTAGAAAACAATGTTTTACAATTAGACAATCACTTTATGCTTACCTATTTTCTGGACGGAAAATTATACGATAAAAATTTCACTTTCGAAGCGAATTCGATCAAAGAAGAAAACACTACAGAATTACATAAAATTAATCGAGTTGGTGTAATTGGTAAATAACTACAAGTATAACTTTACCGCAGATTCGCAGATTATTATTTTTAATCTACAAATCTGCGGTTTTTTTATTCCCAATATTCTCATTTTATATCCCATAAAATTGGTTTTTTAAAATAGTTTGTAGAAATTTACTTCAACAACATTAAAAAACATGAGAAAAACACTTTTATTACTACTATTCCCTACATTTATATTCTCACAAAATTTCCAACAACACGTAAACCCATTTATTGGAACGGGCGGACACGGCCATACGTTTCCTGGAGCTACAGTTCCTTATGGAATGGTACAACTTTCTC
>JAULXA010000280.1:0-4040 GCA_032118875.1 Flavobacterium sp. | reverse complement strand
CATCTTAAAAATAACTAAACTTTCAATTAAAATAATAAGCAACAATTTGTACTTCATCCATTCCAACTCCTAAATACAGTTTTACGGCACCTGTTCCGCCTGTATCTCCAACAGCTAATTGTGCAGCAAACATTGGCGTGTAAGTACCAGGCCCTAAAACAACATAATCTGAAGCGGTATTTCTGAAATTTCTCCATTCCCCTTGATTACCTGAAATGTTATTGTAAAATTGTCCATTAATAGCCAACAAACCTCCCAACTCCATACAATTACTTGTAATACACCATGGTCCACCATTTATAGGATTGCCATAATAATCATTAACAACTGCAGCTCCCAAATAATTATTTTGTCTAAAATACATAGCAGTTTGAACGATTCTAGCTCTAAAATCATCAATTCTAGAGGTTGCTGTTACATTTTTTCCAACATTCCAACTTACGGAATAATTAACTTCTACAATAGCAGGCTTAGTTAAAGTAAATGAAATAGCGGTTCCTCCAATTGGAATACCACCTTGACTAAATCCAGCTCCGCTTCCAACCTGATTTATTAAAGAAGTTGGATCTTGAACATCCACTAAATAATTTTCAGAATCAAAAAGTATTTCTACATTATCTGCTAGGGTACCCAAAACAAGATCACCATTAGCATTAACATATACAGGTGTTGAAGATGCCGTACCCAAATTACTATTATTATTTGGTGTATTTAGACCTTCAATTCTAATTGTAGAAGTTGCACCAGCAACGTGTAGCTCTTCTTGTGGATTATTAGTATTGACTCCTACTTGACTATATAATGTGGTACAAAAAGTAAAAATAAAAATAGTGTATAATTTTTTCATATCAGTAGCTTTTAGTTGTATACTCTTAATTTTAAATAATCTGTCGCTCCACCAAATCCAATACTTGTATACGTATTAGGTGGGTCTTGAACAATTCCAAAGAAATGAATTGAATGTGTCCCTGGAGGTAATGTTGCATAACCTTGACTATTCATATATGGATAACCTAAAGAACCCCCTGCAACTGAACAGTAAAATTGTCCTTTGTTCCCATATTGTAATGCTTTTTCTGCAGGGCTTAGTCCGTCATTATTGATGTCAAAACAGAAAAAAGTTTGAAGGTTTCTTGTTTTACTATCATTTATATATGCTAAATGAGGCGGAACAAGCATATTTATTCCAGAAATAACAATAGTTACACCATGTTTTACTTCAACGGTACAAGCTTGTGGTACTGTAAAAGTCGCACTATAAATAAATCCTTCAACAGATTCTTGAGTTAAGTCGCTATTTACAATTCTACCTAAGCTATCATAAGGCGCTGGAAGGCCATCAACATTATCAGGAATAAAATTAGGAACATCAATTAAAAAATTTAAAGGTAAATTTCCATTACCACTTCCACCAGCAACAAAATTTGGGGGAGTAAGCGTTAAATTTCCATTCGTATCTACATAAACACGTGCATTTTTAACACCATCATTTAGAGGGTTATTTACACTATTTAATGCTTCAATTCTTATAGTAGAAGTATTTCCTGCAATATGCAAATCTTCTTGAGGATTTGTTGTTCCAATTCCAACTTGTCCAAATCCTATAACGGAGTAAATCATTATAATTAAGTATTTATTTTTCATAACTATGGGGGATAAAAATTAATAAATGTAAATAAAGTTTAATGCAGTCTAAATAGTAAAGAATCATTTCCTCTGGCGAATTTCACACAAGTTGCTATACCTGTGTTAGCGATGTTTCCAGCAATTCCTGAAGAAACTTCTCCATAAAAACGAATTACATAAGAACCTGCTGCTGGCAATGAAATATAAGATGTACTAGTGTTAAATAATTTTCCTGTTTCACCGTCCGCAGTTCCACTTGTATAACACTTTCCTGCTTGTCCATATTTTCTACCTAAACCATTAACTTGAAAATAAGTATTGATTCTTCTAGCTCTTCTATCTGCTATTACTAATTCAGCAGGGTTAGAAAAAACATCCATACTTACATTGTATTTTACTTCAAGTATAGAAGCGCGATTAACAGCAATCGTAAAGTTAAAAAGTTCTCCGATAATTTGTCCGTCATTATCACCAGTTAGTAAAGTCACCACAGAACCTGGCAAAGTAGCGTGATCTAAAGCATCTGAACCATTACTATTATATAACGGCTTAAATTCTAAAGTTAAATTTCCATCACCATCTACGTACAAGGGATAAGTTACTGAACCACCTCCATTAAAAGTAGAATTAGCATCATTCAAACCATCTACTCTAATAGTTCCTGAGGAAGAACCTAAATGCAATGCTTGTTGCGGAGTAGTTTCATTAATTCCTACATTTTGTGATTGAGACAAGAAAAATGTAAAGAACAGAATTACTGTGTAAATTTTTTTCATAATCAGGGGGGTATTAAAGATTATTACTAAGTCACCAAATTACATAATTAATAATATAAAAACAATTTTATTTATTATTATTTTATTTTTTAACAATTTTATTAGTGTTTTGTTATATAAAATCGCTAAAAGATAATTATAATAGATGAAAAACAAAGAATTGAATACTCGTAAAATATTTAGTATTTTTGAGGAAAATTTTTTTGAAAAATGAAAGGAGTATTATTAGTCAATCTTGGTTCGCCAGAAAGTCCAACAGCAAAAGATGTTAAGCCTTATTTAGATGAGTTTTTAATGGATAAATATGTAATAGACGTTCCGTTTTTATTACGTGCTTTATTAGTTAGAGGAATTATTTTACAAACCAGACCCAAAAAATCTGCAGAAGCCTATGCCAGAATTTGGACAAGCGAAGGTTCGCCTTTAATTGTGCTTTCTAAAAGAATGCACGAAAAAGTAAAAGGACTGGTTGATATACCTGTAGCTTTATCAATGCGATATGGTACAATGACGATTTTAAAAGGTTTACAAGAATTACACGACAAAGGCGTAACAGATGTAATGTTATTCCCTTTATATCCACAACACGCCATGGCTTCTACTACAACTATTTTGGTTTTAGCTGAAGAACTTCGCGCGAAGCATTTCCCAAATATGAAATTTACCAATGTGCCTGCTTTTTACAACAAACCAGGATATATTGAAGCGTTGGCAAATTCAATAAAAAAACATTTAGAAGGTTTTGAATACGATCATTTATTGTTTTCATATCACGGAATACCGAAACGTCACATTCGTAAAACTGATATAACTAAATCTCATTGTAAAATTGATGGTTCTTGTTGTAATACCCCTTCGCCAGCGCACGAATTTTGCTACCGTCACCAATGTTATGAAACGACGAAACAAGTTGTGAAATTATTGGGTATTCCAGAAGGAAAATACAGTCAAACTTTTCAATCGCGTTTAGCGGGCGATAAATGGTTAACACCTTATACAGACGTAGAAATTAACAAAATGCCAGAAAAAGGCATTAAGAAATTAGCTGTTGTAACTCCAGCTTTCGTAGCCGATTGTTTGGAAACGTTAGAGGAAATTGCAATGGAAGCCAACGAACAATTTCTACATCATGGTGGTGAAGAATTCTTAGCCGTTCCATGTATGAACGATGAAGACGAATGGTGTGGTGTAGTAGCGAATTGGATTGAAGAATTCAAGAATCAATAAACAAATATGGAATATTACAATTATCTAAAATCTTTACATTTAATCTTTGTAATTACTTGGTTTGCAGGCTTATTCTACATTGTTCGCTTGTTTGTGTATCAAATTGAAGCGAACGAAATGCCATCGCCAGAAAAAGAAATTTTACAAAAGCAATATAAAATAATGACGTATCGTTTGTGGTATATTATTACGTGGCCAAGTGCTGTGTTAGCTACCATTTTTGCACTTTCTTTATTGCATTTAAATCCCGCTTTTTTAGAAATGCCTTGGATGCAGGTGAAATTAGGATTTGTAGTTTTATTATTCCTTTATCATTTTAAATGTCATAGTATTTATAAAGAATTACAAAATGATACGATCAACTATTCTTCCAACTTTATGCGTTTGTGGAACGAAGGTGCTACCATTATT
>JAULXA010000279.1:0-8484 GCA_032118875.1 Flavobacterium sp. | reverse complement strand
AAGCTGGACTAAGTTGGTATACTGTTTTGGTAAAACGTGATAATTTTAGAAAAGCATTCGCCGGTTTTGATGTACAAAAAGTAGCGAAATTTACCGATGCAAAATTGCAAGTTTTAGCGGAAGATACTGGAATTATCAGAAATAAATTGAAAATAAAAGCAGCGGTATCTAATGCACAAGCTTTCATAAAAGTACAAGAAGAATTCGGAAGTTTTTCTAAATACATTTGGGGTTTTGTGGATGGAAGACCAATTGATAATAATCGAAAAACATTAAAAGACGTTCCAGCAACGACTGAAATTTCAGATGTTTTAAGTAAAGATTTGAAAAAGAGAGGTTTTAAATTCGTAGGTTCCACAGTTGTTTATGCGCACATGCAAGCTACCGGAATGGTTAATGATCATGTGGAAGATTGTTGGGTGAGGAATTAGAGTTCAGTCGCAGTCGCAGTTTCAATAAAAAATAGTAAAAAAAATATCGGTATTTACAATAAATCGTAAATCCCAAATCATAAATCGTAAATAAAATGGATCCACTTCACGGCATAACATTAAAAGCAATTCTCGAAAAATTAGTCGATTTTTATGGTTTTGATACGCTTGGCGAATTAATTAACATCAAGTGTTTTAAAGAAAATCCTTCTATAAAATCAAGTTTAACGTTTTTAAGAAAAACCGAATGGGCGCGTAAAAAAGTCGAAGAATTATACGTAAGAAGTTTGAAGAAATTTGATAAATAATTTAACTTTTCAAAATCGCTAAAAATTCGTCTCGGTCAATTTCAATACAGCCTAAACTATTTAAATGATCGTTGTAAACTTGACAATCTAACAGTTTATAATTCGCCATTTCTAATTGTTTCGCCAAATGAATAAATGCGACTTTACTCGCATTAGGCACTTTAGAAAACATGCTTTCTCCGCAGAACACATCGCCTAAATCAATTCCGTATAAACCACCAACTAATTCGTTATTTTGCCAAACTTCTATACTTTTGGCATGACCTAGTTCATGTAATTTGCAATAGGCTTCTATAATTTCATCGGAAATCCAAGTGCCATCTTGGTCTTTTCTCGGCGATTGCTGACAATTGGAAATTACTTCTTTAAATGACGTATTAAAAGTAACTTGAAATTCTTTTCGATTTAAAATATTTCGCATGCTTTTCGTAATTCGTAAATTTTCGAAAAACAACACCATTCTTTCTTCTGGACACCACCAAAGTTTCGGTTCGTCGTTATTGTACCAAGGGAAAATTCCGTTTTGGTAAGCCAATAACAATCTTTCTGGGGACAAGTCGCCACCTACAGCAATAATGCCTTCAGGAGACGTTTCAGAAGCTGGCGGAAAATAAAGTTCGGGTGTTAAAAAATACATTTTGCTAATTTCAATAACAATTTCAAAAAATCAAATTTTAAATTAGAAACATTAAAAAAAGCCAGAAATTAAGTAAATTCTTAACTTCTGACTTTTGATATCTAACGTTTATCTTTTAGAAAGGTAAATCGTCGTGTTCTTCTTCTTTAAAGTCAGTTGCTGGTGCAAAAGCCTCAGCAGCTGGCATTGGAGGCATTTCTGAAGCGCCAGCAGGAGCTGCAGCAGCCATTCTTTCAATTCTCCAACCTTGGATTGAGTTGAAATATTTCGTTTCACCTTGTGGGTTTACCCATTCTCTTCCTCTTAAATTGATAGAAACTTTAACTTGTTCTCCAACTTGGTATGAATTTAAATCGTCCACTTTTGCTTGTGTAAATTCAACCATAATATGTTGTGGATACTGCTCTTCAGTAGTAACAACTAATTCTCTTTTTTTGAATGAAGCACTAACGTCTTGTGTTGCGCCAATCATTTTAATTTTTCCAATAACTTCCATAATCTCTATAATTTATTTTTCTGCTAATAATAACTTCCAAGCGTTTAAAACTTGATTGTTGTCTAAATATTCTTTTGCTTTCGCGAATTTTGTATCCAAATCGTCTGAACTTAAAACGGCTTTCACTTCAAAATTTTCTTTTACAAATATAGTAATTTCTTCTACATTTGGAATAGCTTCTATGTTTCCTAATTTTCCTAAATCATTTCCGTTAAAATAACCACTTTCTTTAATGAAATTTGGAATCGAATCTACACCAATTCCTAAAGTTGTTAGCGGTTTTTCCACTTCAAATAATCCAGCATTTGCTCGACTATACCAATTGCCTCCTAAACGAGAAACCAAATCAATTTTATGTTGGTCAATCATTTCGTTTTCATCTAAAATACTTTCGTGAATGTGAATTTTGACTACTTCGCAAATTACTAAATTCCCAGCACCACCTTGGTCACCCAAAGCAATAATATCGTTAATTTTGCATTCAAATTGCACCGGACTTTCAGCCACTCTAAATGGTTTCACAATATCCGAAGGAAGCATCGTAAAACCTGCTTTTTCAAACTCATTTACACCATCAGGATATTCCGTGCTCGATAAACTCATTTGTTGTACAATATCATAATTTACAATATTGATAACCACTTCATTCGTGTTTTGGGCGTTAATTAAAGTATGTTTTATGGTGTTGTTTCGAACTCTTCTCGCTGGCGAAAAAATCAATATCGGCGGATTGCTGCTAAACACATTAAAAAAACTAAATGGCGACAAATTCGGGTTTCCGTGTATGTCTAAAGTACTAGCAAAAGCTATAGGTCTAGGCGCTACAGCACTTTGTAAATATCCTTGTAATTTTGCTGGCGAAATTTCTTTTGGATCAATGCTTAACATAAATTCTAATTTTTTACAAATATAGTCGAATTTCCTTTTATCTTTTTACTTTTTACTTTGTTCTTAATTCTAAAATTTCACTATTTTTACTCAAAATACATTTTATGCAGTTTTCTGAAAAAAGAAACCTTACACGTTGGATTATTATTATTTCCTCGTTTTTAATTGCTTCCCTAATTTTATGGAATACGTATATCTTTTTCCAAACGTTTAAAGAAGAAGAACGTAATAAAATGGAATTATGGGCTACTGCACAGCAGAGTTTAACAAATGCCAATGAATTTTCGGATATAGAGTTGCCTCTTTATATTTTGCAAAACAACAAATCGATTCCTTTAATTTTAACGGACGCAAAAGGTAAAATATTAAGCAGTGTTAATGTTGAATCCATTGAAAAAGATAGTTTAAAACTTAAAGAATTTTTATTAGATATTAAAAGACAAAACACACCCATAAAAGTTCAACTTTCTAATGATAAATATCAATTACTTTATTATGGTGATTCAGCCATATTAAATAAACTAAAATACTATCCAATTGCTTTATTATTAGTTGCGTTTTTATTTGGTGGCGTAGTGTATAATTTTTACCGCGCTACAAAAATGGCGACTCAAAATAAACTTTGGGCTGGAATGGCAAAAGAAACCGCGCATCAAATAGGAACACCACTATCATCATTAATTGGCTGGTTAGAATTGTTGAAATTAGAAAATATTGAAGAAACCACAATTGAAGAAATTCAAAAAGACATCAATCGTTTGCAAACTATTACGGATAGGTTTTCGAAGATTGGAAGTGAAACAGTTTTAGAAAAAAGAGACATTATTGAAGAAACAAAATCATCTTTTGAATATTTGCAGGCGAGAACATCTAAGCAAGTTAGTTTCGAATTTAGAGCACCATCAAAACCACTTTATGTGTCCTTAAATCCAACCTTACACAGTTGGACGATTGAAAATTTAGTCAAAAATTCCATTGACGCCATGAAAGGAAAAGGGAAACTTTCTATAGAAATTGTAGAAGGAGATTCATTTATTTATATTACCGTTACCGATAGTGGAAGTGGAATTCCAAAAAATAAATTTAAAACTGTTTTTGAACCAGGCTATACGTCTAAAAAACGAGGTTGGGGTTTAGGTTTGTCTTTAACCAAACGTATTGTACAAGAATATCACAAAGGAAAAATTAGAGTGGTGAGTTCGGAAATAGGAAAAGGAACTACGATGCAAATAAGTTTTAAGAAAGAAAGTTAATCTTCTTTTTCAATATAAGGCTTTAATTTTTTGGTCTTTATTAGTTTGAAATTTTTTCCATCCCAAGAATAATATTCCGTTGTTTTTGTAACTAAGAAATCATAAGTATTTGTGTTCTCATCTGTATTTTCAGCTTCTTTAATGGTTTTAATAATGGTGTTCGTTTGTCCGCCTTTCTCTTTTGGGAAAATAAATTCTTCTGTGTGATAAAATACGCCAGCATCGCCAACATCATATTTTTCTGGAAGTAATAAAAATTCTTTTTCGTTCCAACCGAAATAATAATGCAAAGTTGGAATGCCACAAGCTTCTCCGCTAAACGAAATTCGGTAAATAGAATTCAAATCTTTTAAACCCCAACTACTTATGGCTGAGTTTTGGAAAAAATAACTTTCAGATAATTCTTTGGAATACGATTTTTCACTAATTATTTTGTTTTCAGAATCTATGGCTTTTATAGAAATTCGATAAAAACCTCCTTCATATTCGTAATCATCTTGTTTTACTTTTTTACTAAATTTTGAATCAATTGTAGTTAAAAAAGTGGTATTTCCTTTTGTAGAACTTCCAACTGCAATAAAACCTTTCCATACATAACCAGTTTTGATTTCATTGTTTTTGTAATATTCAATTTCTATCCAAGATAAGTCAAGACCTTTTATGTTAAGAGTATTGTCAGAAGTTGATATGATTTTTATTTTTTCTCCGATTTGAAGGGAATCTAATAATCTGCTATCTGTTGAAGAATTTTCTCTGATATAACAATTTTTGGATCCAATAATTCCTTCCGTTTTTTCTTCGTAATTGAAATGCCAAAAATAATTTTCAGACTTAATTTCTTGAGAAAAAAGGAAATTTGTGAATAATAAAAAAAGGATGATTTTTTTCATGTTGAAGTTAGAATATATTGCTTTTGTGAAATAGATCTTAATAAAAACTAATTTGAAAATGTGTTTTTTACACACGGGTAAGGATGGTTTTTTTCTAGATCACTTTTCATTAAATCTAATTTATTCTTATTTTCAGGAGATAAATATTTTGATAAACTTAGGTAAATGTCTTTTTGAATTTCAGCTAAATGGCAAACGTCTTCTTTTTTGAATGAATTATATTCCGTTTTTATGCATAAAAATCCTGCTTCAATGATGTTTGGTAGTGTTTCATCCATTTTAGCGCTGCCGTTTCTTTGGGAATCATTCACTTGATTTTCTTTTGTGTAAAGCTCTCTTGAATTAAAACAAAATTTTATATTATCGTATAGTGATTTAATAACATAGGTCAATTCTTTTGAATAAATTAATTTGTCATTTGATTTAGTAATATAAATTTTGTTATACAATTGCATAACTAATGACCCCATTACCGTGGAAAATTTCACTTTATCAACTAATTCTAGATTGTCAATTTTTAAATAAGGATATGAATTAAAACTTATTAGTTTTTCTAGAATCTTACCAGATGAATTTTTAAAATTTGGGTAACCAATAGAGTCGTTTTTTTTATTCAAGATTATTTCTGTGGCATTTTTATAGTCTGTTAAATCCCAATTTTCAGCTACATTTTTGATGCCTAATTGATAATACGCATCTAAATCTTTATTGATATCTTGACAAAAGATAAAATTTGTGAATAATAAAAAAAGAATGATTTTTTTCATATAATAGAATAAAAAAAATCCACAAACTCAATTAAAATTTGTGGAAATAAGTTTTTATAAATTTTCAGCAATTTGCTTGGCTAATGCTGTGAATTCTTCGGGTGTTAAAGATGTTTTTCGTTGGAAACGCATATCGTCCATATCTTGCAACGGAATCAAATGTACATGCGTGTGTGGTACTTCTAAACCAACAACTGCTACACCAATTCGCTTACAAGGAACTGTTTTTTCTAAAGCAATGGCAACTTTTCTTGAAAAAGCCATTAACCTTAAGTACAAATCTTCTTCCATGTCGAAAATTTTATTAATCTCTTGCTTTGGTACACATAAAGTATGTCCTTTAGCATTCGGATTTACATCTAAAAAAGCAATAAAATCTTCGTTTTCTGTAATTTTATAACAAGGAATTTCTCCGTTGATTATTTTTGTGAAAATAGAACTCATAATTAAAATAATTTCGTCAATTCGAGTGTTTTTTGATTTATTTAATAGAGAAATGAAGTCAAAAAATGTATCGAGAATTAGTCACGTGTAATTTCTAAAACTTCAAATTTCAATACACCATTTGGTACATTAATTTCTGCAATTTCACCTACTTTTTTACCTAATAATCCTTTTCCAATTGGAGAAGTTACCGATATTTTACCCGTTTTTAAATCGGCTTCACTTTCAGCAACTAATTTATAGGTTAGTTCCATTCCGTTCGTTTGATTTTTGATTTTTACGTTAGATAAAACCAATGCTTTTGAAACATCTAAAGTAGATTCATCAATAATTCTTGCGTTAGAAACTACTTCTTCCATTTTAGAAATACGCATTTCTAACAAACCTTGGGCTTCTTTGGCTGCATCGTATTCTGCATTTTCAGATAAATCTCCTTTATCTCTTGCTTCTGCGATGGCTTGTGATGCTTTGGGGCGTTCTATAGATTTAAGTTGGTCTAACTCGTCTTTTAAATGTTTTAATCCTTCTGCTGTGTAGTAAGATACTGTGCTCATAACTTCATTAATTTATAAAATAGAAAAAATCCCACAACTATGGGATTCCCTTTTTGCAAAGATATAATTTATTTAACTATTTTTCGTTTACTATATTAGTTTGTCAAATATAAATAAATTAAATTTGATAATTCAAATAATTATAAAAAATGAAAAGATTTTTTTGCCTACTTGTTTTGTTTTTAGCTAGTTTGTCTTGTGAAAAAGATAATAATAGCAACAATAACAATCCATATTTACCAAATTATTCCTTTGATGTTACACTTAACATGAGTTTTCCACAATATTCAAATTTGGCTTTTCCATCTAATGCGGTTTATGTAAATACAGCAGGTGCTGGAATTAGAGGCTTGATCGTTTTTAATGCTGGAAGCGGCAATTATTTAGCGTATGATGCGGCTTGTCCAAATCAAGCTTTAGCAGAATGTTCCACCATGACTATAAATGGTATAAATGCCGAATGCGCTTGTGATAATGCCGAATATAGTTTGTTTACTGGTTTAGCTGCCGGAAAACAATATGGAATGAAGGCTTATCGTGTACAAGTGATTGATGAAACAACTATAAAAGTTTATAATTAATGTTACAATCTATATTTTCTTTCTTTAAGAAAGATACAAAATCTTATCCAAAGGGTTCCATTCATTCTTTTGTGGTGAAAAATTTACAAGGAAATGACTTTGATTTCTCCACTTTAAAAGGGAAAAAAGTACTGATTGTAAATACAGCTTCAAAATGTGGATTAACACCTCAATACGAAAAATTACAGAAAATTTACGACAAATATAAATCTGAAAATTTTGAAATCATCGGTTTTCCTGCGAATAATTTTTTATGGCAAGAACCAGGAAATTCTAATGATATTCAGGAGTTTTGTAGTATCAATTATGGGGTTACTTTTCCAATGATGGAGAAAATTTCTGTTAAAGGAAAAAACATGCATCCCGTTTATGAGTTCTTAACTAAGAAGTCTAAAAATGGTGTGAAAGATTCTACCGTAAAATGGAATTTTCAAAAGTATTTGCTAAATGAAAATGGCGAATTAGAAAAAGTCATTTCGCCAAAAACACAACCAGACGATAGAAGCATTACGGCTTGGATTGAAGGAAAATAAAAAGGCTAGAATTTCTTCTAACCTTTCTAAAAACATAACTATATAAAAATACTTAAAACTTCAAATTCATCCCCGCTAAGAAATTGATTCCTGCTTGTGGATAAAATCCAGCGCCTTCAATAGTTGTAGTTCCTGGACCACTCCAATTGTCATCATACGTGTAAAAATAACCGTTTGATTCGTACACTCTGTCGAAAATATTATTTATCAATCCAGAAAACACAATTGATTTTATGCTTTTATTGATTTTCCATTCGTAAGTAATATTTAAATCTGAAGTGGTATAATCTGGTAAAACTGATTTTTTCGCATCAATATTTCCCATATACTGTTCGCCTACAAACTTGGTTAAAAACGAAATTTGTAACGATTTAATTGGTGTAATTGTAATGTTATTTCCAAAAACGATATTTGGTGAATAAGATAAATTCGTTTCCCCTAAATTACCTAAAACACCATCTCTTTGAAAGTAGAAATCTTGACTTTTGCTTGTGCTTAAAGTAAGGTTTGGTTGAATCATAACTTTATCTGTAACTTTAATTGAAGATTCAATTTCTAAACCTAAGCGGTAACTGTCTGGGATATTGATAAATTTAGCTGAGCCAACATCGTTAAGTTCGCCAGTTGCTACTAATTGATCTTTGTATTTCATATAGAAACCGTTAATATTTAAAGTTGCTTTATTACTTTTGAATTTATAGC
>JAULXA010000278.1:0-3770 GCA_032118875.1 Flavobacterium sp. | reverse complement strand
AATTCTAATCTTCAAGCTTCTGATTTACGTCAGGACGCTGACGCACTTGATACTTGGTTCTCTTCATGGTTATGGCCGATGGCTGTTTTTGGAGGAATTATGGATCCAGAAAATGAAGATTTCAAATATTATTACCCAACTAACGATTTAGTAACTGGTCCGGATATATTATTCTTCTGGGTGGCTCGTATGATTATAGCAGGTTACGAATATGCAGATGCGAAACCATTTAAAAACGTTTATTTAACAGGATTAGTTCGTGATAGTCAAGGACGAAAAATGTCTAAATCACTAGGGAATTCTCCTGAACCATTAGGTTTAATTGAAAAATTTGGTGCAGACGGCGTTCGTGTTGGATTGCTATTAAGTGCTTCTGCTGGAAATGATATTTTATTTGATGAAGAATTATGTAATCAAGGAAAAGCGTTTACGAATAAAATCTGGAATGCGTTTAAATTGATTAAAGGTTGGGAAGTTTCTGAAACGATTCCACAACCAGAATCTTCAAAAGTAGCGATTGAATGGTACGAAGCAAAACTGCAACAAACCTTATTAGAAATTGAAGATAATTTCGAAAAATACAGATTATCGGAAGCGTTAATGGCGACTTATAAATTAGTTTGGGATGATTTCTGTTCTTGGTTCTTAGAAATGATTAAGCCTGGATATCAACAACCAATTGATAAAACGACTTTTGAGAAAGCGATTGAAATGCTAGAAAATAATTTAAAATTATTACATCCATTTATGCCTTTCTTAACTGAGGAAATTTGGCAGCATATTGCAGAAAGAACGCCTGAACAAGCTTTAATTATAGCAGAATATCCGAAAATGACGTCAGTAAATACAGCTTTAATTGCTGATTTCGATTTCGCAACGGATGTAATTTCTGGAATTAGAACGATCAGAAAAGATAAAAATATTCCATTTAAAGATGTGATTGAATTAAGAGTCGTGAATAATGAAAAAGCTTCTTCTCATTTCGATTCCATCATCATGAAATTAGGAAACATTGTAGACTTAATGTACGTGACTGAAAAAGTAGACGGCGCTTTATCATACAGAGTAAAATCTAACGAATATTTCATTCCAATAACTGGAAACATTGATGTAGAAGCAGAAATTGCAAAATTAACAGAAGAGTTAAATTATATAAATGGTTTCTTAAAATCGGTACAAGTTAAATTATCTAATGAAAAGTTTGTAGCCAATGCTAAACCAGAAATTATTGAAAACGAACGCAAAAAAGAAGCTGATGCTTTAGCAAAAATTGCAACAATTGAGCAAAGTATTGCTGGATTGAAGTAAGAATATATTTTAAAAGTAAAAGCCGATTTTCTAATGAAAATCGGCTTTTTTTATACTATTTAAAATTTAATTCCTAATCATTCATAGAAATTAAAAACTCTTCGTTATTTTTAGTTCGTTTGATACGAGACTCAATAAATTCCATTGCTTCTACAGGATTCATATCCGCTAAGTATTTACGTAAAATCCACATATGTTGTAACGTTGATTTGTCTAATAATAAGTCGTCACGACGCGTACTTGAAGAAACCAAATCGATAGCTGGGAAAATACGTTTGTTAGATATTTTTCTATCTAATTGCAATTCCATGTTACCAGTTCCTTTAAATTCTTCGAAGATCACTTCGTCCATTTTAGAACCCGTTTCTGTTAATGCTGTGGCGATAATACTTAACGATCCACCATTTTCAATATTACGAGCTGCTCCAAAGAAACGTTTTGGTTTTTGTAACGCATTGGCATCTACTCCTCCACTCAACACCTTTCCAGATGCCGGTTGAACTGTGTTATATGCTCTTGCTAAACGTGTAATTGAATCTAATAAAATAACCACATCGTGTCCGCATTCTACTAAACGTTTTGCTTTTTCTAAAACAATATTCGCCACTTTTACGTGTCTATCTGCTGGTTCATCGAATGTTGAAGCAATAACTTCGGCACGCACACTACGTTGCATGTCGGTAACCTCTTCTGGTCTTTCGTCAATTAATAAAACAATTAAATATACTTCAGGATGATTGGCCGCAATAGAATTGGCAATATCCTTTAATAACATGGTTTTACCTGTTTTTGGTTGTGCTACAATCATCGCACGTTGTCCTTTACCAATTGGCGAGAACATATCGATAATTCTTGTAGATATAGAGGTGTTTTTTCCTGATAAATTGAATCTTTCTTCAGGGAAAAGTGGTGTTAAATGTTCAAAAGAAACTCTATCACGAATCACTTGTGGATCGTGACCATTAATTTTTAATACTCTAACTAAAGGGAAAAATTTTTCTCCTTCTTTTGGTGGGCGAACCACTCCTTTTACAGTGTCTCCGGTTTTTAATCCAAATAAACGAACTTGAGATTGTGATAAATAAATATCGTCAGGAGAAGCTAAATAATTATAATCCGAAGAACGTAAGAAACCATAACCATCAGGCATCATTTCTAAAACCCCTTCACTTTCAATAATTCCATCAAATTCAAAATCAGATTCGCGGAAGTTTTTATTTCCGTTATTCTTATTAAATTTTGGGTTGTTATTTTGGTTATTATTTTTCTTAAAATTTGGATTTGGATTGTTTTTTTCTTGTTCAGCTGTTTCTGCTTTCTCTTCGTTAGAAGGTTCTGCTACAACATTTTCTGTATTTTCATTAGCGTCAGAATTTCCATTTTTTTCCGTTTTATCTTCAACAGTTTGTTTAGGTTGTTGACTATAAGCTTCTGATTTCATTTCAGCATCTAATTCAAAAGACAACGTTTCTTGAGCTTTACTGGCTTGTTTAGCCGTAGGTTTCTTGATTCTGGCACGTTGAGTTTTCGCTTCACTCTCATCAGAAACTGGAGTAACTTCTTTAATTTCCTGAACTTCTTTGACTTCCTTAACTGCTTTTACAACTGGAACTGACTTTTTTGCAGGTTTCTCTGCTTTTGGTTTGTCTTCAGAAGTATTCTGTAAATCTAATATCTGCGTAATTAATTCATCTTTTTTTAAAGTCTTGAATTTTTGTATATTAGCTACTTTGGCAATTTCTTGCAAATCAGAGAGTTTCATCCCTTTTAATGTAGATGTATCAAACATAAATGTTTACGGATTTTTTAATCTTAATAAAATGAAAAAAATGTGATAATAAAATAAAAAAATTGTGATGAGAATTTTTTACTTTTAAAGTATCGTATAATGAAGTACTTACGATTATTCAATGCAATATTACGAATATTTTATTATAAAACAATAGTTTTTTAAAAAAAGAAAACATATTTTTGTCACTATAAAAAGTAAAAATGTTACAAAGAATTCAATCGGTTTATTTATTTATCTGTATATTAATATCAGGAGTTTTACCCTTTTTTATTAATATATGGACTGTTACAAATAAGTCAGCTATTTTTGCAACAGACAATAAATTATATATTGGTTTATTTTTAATTTCAGCTGTATTAGCTGCAATTAGTATTTTTAGTTTCAAGAAAAGACAAAACCAGTTTGTGATAAACAGACTGAATATGATATTAAACTTTATTATAATAGGATTATTAGTATATCATTCACTAACTCTATCTGGAGAAGCGCAAGTTTCTGTGAAAGGTATTGGGATGCTTCTACCCATTTTTTCTATCTTTTTTCTTGCTTTGGCCAACAAGGCAATTAAAAGGGACGAAGATCTCGTAAAATCTGTGGACAGAATACGATAAACCTATCATCTTAGCTTATTAGTGCGTAGAAAATCCGTTTAGTGAAAACTAAGCGGATT
>JAULXA010000277.1:0-4309 GCA_032118875.1 Flavobacterium sp. | reverse complement strand
ATCGCTTTGCGAGCTGTTTTTTCGTTTTCCACAATATAATGATCAATCAATTCAACACATCTTTTGATAGTTTGTGGTAAAACATCATCAGGATTTACAGTTACTTCACCTGGATTAGATAAAGTACAAGGAATTAAATATAATTTACCAAGTTTTGCAGTTGTGCTCATTGTAGAATTTTATAATTAGTAGGATTTGATTTTAGCTGCAATCACTTCGCAAACTTCGTCTAACAATTGGTAAACGTGTTCGAAGCCTTGCATGTCGCCATAATACGGATCAGGAACTTCTAAATTTTTATCGGGATGTAATTCGTTTAAAATTACTTTTACTTTTTGTTTGGCTTCTTCGTTGGGTGCAATTGCCAATACATTTTTGTAATTAGAAGCATCCATTACATAAATATAATCGAAATCTTCAAAATCGGAAGCGCTAATTTGTCGGCATTTTTGTTGACTTATATCTACACCAAATTTCTTAGCCGTAACTACAGAACGTTTGTCTGGAGCTGTGCCAATGTGATAATTTGCCGTTCCGGCACTGTCAACAATGTAATTTTTTGGAAGTTTCGCTTGTAAAATGCCTTCAGCTAATGGCGAGCGACAAATATTGCCCAAGCAAACCATTAAAACTTTAACAGACATGTTTAAATACTTAGCTTTTTGTTAATGTCTTCCACAAACTTTTTAAATTGTTTGTCTGTAGCTACCAAGTTATCAACCGTTTTTACAGCGTGTAAAACTGTAGCGTGATCTCTATCGCCAATTTGTGAACCAATGTTAGCCAATGATGCTTTGGTAAATTTCTTAGAAAAATACATCGCTAATTGACGTGCTTGCACAATATGACGCTTTCTTGTTTTCGATTTCAACGTTTCTGTATCTAATTGGAAATAATCGGATACCACTTTTTGAATGTAATCGATAGAAATTTCGCGTTTGATGTTTTTTACAAACTTTTCTACAACTTGTTTGGCTAATTCTAAATTTACTTCACGTTTGTTGAAAGAAGATTGCGCAATTAAAGAAATAATAGCACCTTCTAATTCTCTAACATTCGATTTAATATGTTTGGCAACGTATTCTAAAATTTCTTCTGGCATTTCTACACCATCTCTGTACAAAATATTTCTTAAGATAGAAATTCTTGTTTCGTAATCTGGTTGGTGTAATTCTGCAGATAATCCCCATTTGAAACGAGATAATAAGCGTTGCTCAATATCTTGCATGTCTACAGGCGCTTTATCCGAAGTTAAAATTACTTGCTTTCCATTTTGGTGTAAGTAATTGAAAATGTGGAAAAATACATCTTGAGTTCCGGCTTTACCAGATAAAAATTGTACATCGTCAATAATCAATACATCAATTAATTGGTAGAAGTGAATGAAATCATTTCTTGTATTTTTCTTTACTGATTCGATATATTGTTGCGTGAAAATTTCAGCAGAAATATATAAAACGGTTTTTTCAGGGAATTTATCTTTAATCTCCACACCAATTGCGTGCGCTAAATGCGTTTTACCTAATCCAACACCACCAAAAATTAATAATGGGTTAAAAGACGTTCCGCCTGGCTTATTGGCAACGGCCATACCAGCGCTTCTTGATAATCTGTTAGAATCACCTTCTAAGAAATTATCAAAACTATAATTGGCATTTAGTTGAGATTCTATTTTTACATTTCTGATACCAGGAATAATAAACGGATTTTTTAATTCCGGATTTTTATTCACAACTGGTACGTCAATTTCTTGTGTTTTAACTGAGCTACGGTGTGTACTTGGAATTTGCTCTGTAAATGGAAGTTTATTTCCATAAGTGTTTTCCATTTTAATTTTATACACTAGCTTTGCTTGGTTTCCAAGTTCTTTAGTTAAAGCTGTTTTTAAAATGATAACATAGTGCTCTTCTAGCCACTCGTAGAAAAACTTACTAGGAACTTGAATGTGTAAAGCATTGTCTTCTGATAGGCTAATTGCCACAATCGGTTCAAACCAAGTTTTGTAGGCTTGTTCCTGAATGTTGTCCTTTATAAAAGACAGACAATTATTCCAAACAGATTTTGCTGCTTTAGTCATAGTTTATAGTTTTTTTTATAGTTTTTTGTAGTCTAATTCAGAATAAAAACTGATCAATTTTTATGTTGATAAGTCTTTCATATTAGGAAGGCAAATATGTGAACAATATTCTGTAAAAAAAAATGAATTGCTATTGTAAATTAAAAAATATTGTTGTAAACAGAATTAAGAGTTGTTTAATAATTTCTTAACATAAATTTTTTAAGAATTTAAATATAAAAAAATAAAATGAAAGAATACGAATTTAGTGTACGAGTTAGGTACGCAGAAACAGATCAAATGGGTGTGGTGTACCATGGTAATTACGCTCAGTACTTTGAAATGGGTAGAGTAGAGTGGTTGAGAAACTTGGGTATTTCCTATAAATGGATGGAAGAAAATGGGGTTATGCTTCCTGTAGTTTCTTTGCAAATGAACTATAAAAAACCAGCTCGTTATGACGATTTATTACGCGTAAAAACGATCCTTAAAAGTCAGACTTCCGTTAAGATAGAATTTGATTATGAGATTTATAATGCCGAAAATCACTTGTTAACAACTGGGTATTCCATGTTGGTTTTTGTTGATATGAAAACCGGAAGACCGATAGTTCCACCATCGTATGTAACTGAAAAAATTAAGGAATTTTTATAGCATGGATTTAACCGAATTTGATAGAATAAAAGATAAAAATAAATATAACAGACATCCTTGGGAAATTTCAAGGCGTGATGTGTTATTTAGATTATTAAAATCTTCCAAAATTAAATTTCCTGTAAAGCGAATTGTTGATATCGGAGGTGGTGATGCGTTTATTATTAACGAAATCTATAAGCAAAATTTAGCGGAAGAATATGTTACTATAGATACGGCTTATTCTTCAGAAATTATTTCGCAACTAAAAGTGAATTACGGTGAAAATCCAATTCAGTATGTGCAAAACCTAACGGATTATTTGGCTAATTTCCCAGCAGAAGAAAACGTATTGTTTTTATGTATGGACGTTTTGGAACATTTAGAAAATGAAAATGAGATTTTAAATTATTTGACTCAAAAAAACAATTATTTCTTATTTGCAGTTCCAGCCTTTCAATCTGTTTTTTCTAATCACGATGTATTATTAGGACATTATAGAAGGTATAGTTTAATGCAACTGGAAAACGTTTTATCAGCACATCATTTCAAAATAGTTAATAAAGGTTATTATTTTACGTTGTTGTTATTAGTGAGATGGTTGGAAAGTGTTTTCAATGCAAATAAAAAAGAAACTGTAACCAATTGGACTGGTAGTGTATTCCAATCAAAATTAATAACTACTGTTTTGCAACTCGATTTTAGACTTTCGCAAGTAATTCAAAAATTCGGAATTCGTATTTATGGATTGTCTTGTTATTGTATTTGTAAGAAGTAAATTATTAAGCTTCGATTTCTTCAATTTCAATTTCAAATAAAGTAGAAAAAATGTCAAATATAGTTTTGGCATTTTTTTTTCGAGTAGCGATTTCAATTTCGCAATTCAATTCCATTTTCTGATTCACAATATCAATGTTTTTCTCTTTGATAATTCGCATGACCTTATTCATATTCTTATAATCGAACGTAATTTTGAAATGCTTGTCAATTGTTTTCTCCACAATATTGGCTTCCTCTAAAGTAAGTTGCGCGGTAGTTTTATAAGCCGAAATTAAACCGCCAACACCCAATTTTACACCGCCAAAATATCTCACGACTACTATTAAAACATTCGTAATTTCAAAAGATTGAATTTGTCCATATATAGGCATTCCGGCAGAGTTGCTTGGTTCACCATCGTCATTGGCTCTGAACTTAAATGTTTCCGTACCAATTTGATACGCATAACACCAATGGCGTGCGGAAAAGTGGTCTTTTTTTAAATTTTCTATGTGAGTTTTCACTTCATTTTCTGAAGTAATCGGATAAGCGTAACCTATAAATTTGCTGTTTTTTTCTTTAAATAGAATGTTTTCAACAGCGTTTTCAATGGTATTATAAGTGTCTTTAATTTCGGAATCTTGCAATTTTATAATAGTTTTTTATCAAATAAATTGGTAACATCATCTTGTCCCACAAGTATTTGCCAAGTATTTATGCCAAGTCCTTTTGCGACTTCAATATGTTCTAATGTGTCGTCTACAAAAAGGGTTTTGTTAGGTTTTAAATTATTCTGTTTTAAAATTAAATTAAAAACCGCTTCTTCAGGCTTTCTGACTTTCGTTTCGAAAGAAAAATAGA
>JAULXA010000276.1:0-5037 GCA_032118875.1 Flavobacterium sp. | reverse complement strand
ATGGTGATTAAAGCATCAGCAATGGCATTAAAAAAACATCCAAAAATTAATTCACAATGGAGAGAAGAGTCAATTCTTATCAATCATCACGTGAATATTGGTGTAGCTGTAGCTGTGGAAGACGGACTAGTAGTTCCTGTTTTAAACTTTACAGACCAAATGAGTTTGTCTCAAATTGGTGCTGGAGTTCGTGATTTAGCAGGTAGAGCAAAATCTAAAAAATTATTACCAACAGAAATGGAAGGAAGTACATTTACTATTTCTAACTTAGGTATGTTTGGAATTACAGAATTTAATTCAATCATAAATCAACCTAACTCTGCGATTTTATCTGTTGGAGCAATTGTTGAAAAACCAGTAGTTAAAGACGGACAAATTGTGGTAGGAAATACGATGATGCTTTCATTAGCTTGCGATCATAGAACTATTGATGGTGCAACTGGAGCACAATTCTTACAAACATTAAAACAATTTATTGAAAATCCAGTTACAATGTTAGCGTAAAATTTTCATAAAATAAATAAATATAAATCCCGTCTTGTAAATACTTGACGGGATTTTTGGTTATTGTTAGCTTAATTATTAATTTTAAAAAATAGTATAAATTACTTCAATGAAACCAACCATTACGATTATAGGGGCAGGAATCTCAGGATTAACAACTGCCGTTTATTTATACAAAAAAGGGTATGAAATTCGAATTTTAGAAGCATCTGAGAGAGCTGGAGGCCGTATTAAAACCGATTTAGTAAATGGATTTTTATTAGATAGGGGTTTTCAAGTATTGCTAACAGAATATCCAGAAGCAAAAGCATTACTGAATTATGAAAAATTAAATTTAAAAAAATTTCTTCTTGGTGCCACAGTATTATACGATGATGGTCAATTTGAAATAGCAGATCCTTTCAGACGTCCGTCATTATTGTTTTCTACCGTTTTTGCACCTGTTGGTTCTATTAAAGACAAACTGAATACTTTCTTTTTAAAAAATAAATTGACAAATCGTTCACTTTCTACTATTTTTAAACAACCAGAAATAGAAACAGTTGCCAAACTAAAAGAATACGGTTTTAGTGAAAAAATGATTAACAGATTCTTTAAGCCTTTTTTTTCTGGTATTTTTTTAGAAAATGATTTAAAAACTTCTAGCAATATGTTTGATTTTGTAATGAAAATGTTTTCTGAAGGAGATGCCGCAATTCCCGAATTAGGCATGGAAGAAATTCCAAAACAATTGGTTCAAATGCTTCCTCCAGAGAGTATAACGTATAATCATAAAGTTACCGCTATTGAAAATAATACGATTATCTGCGAAAATGGAACAAAGTTTTCTACAGATAAAATTATTATTGCTACCGAAGCAACTGGTTTTGCAAATAAATTTATAGTTGAAACAAAGCAACATTATCATCAAGTTACTAATGTTTATTTTGAAGCCAAGCTTGCACCTACAAATAAAGCAGTTGTGATTTTAAATGCAGCAACGAATAAAAAATGGGTTAACAATTTAACAGTAATGTCTAATGTTTCTCATAAATACGCTCCAAAGGGTAGTGTTTTGATTTCCATTTCATTAAATGGAATTCCAGCTGAGGATGACGTTACTTTAGCACAAAATATGAAAAACGAGCTAAAAAAATGGTTTGGTAATCAAGTTGATGATTGGAACATGATAAAAACGTATCGTATAAATTATGCATTACCCAATCTGAACAGCATTTCCAATGAACTTGATGTTTCACAATTTAAAATAAATGAAAACCTATTTATTTGTGGTGATCATTTGTTAAACGGTTCCATAAATGCAGCAATGAAAACAGGTCGTTTGGTAGCCGAATACTTACATTCACAAGAAAATTAAGACAAAATAAAATCGTTGGCTCTCTTTTTCTATTCGTATAAAGTTTAAATTTTTCTATTTTTGTCAATCAAACAATTAACTAATAAAGTCGTAATAAATTAAATATGAATAAAATAACCCTAATTGCATTCGGTTTAGTTATCGCTTCATGCGGACCAGCTAAAATGTTATCCATTCCAGATACTATTGTAGAAGTTCAAGAAAATAAGTCTAACGAAGTAATTGCTTTTGCTCAAGAAGCTAATGTTTCTAAAACTTTAAAATATTTAACTTCAGATGAATTAGAAGGAAGAGATTCTGGAAGCAAAGGAATTGAAAAAGCATCCATTTACCTTGAAAATCTGTTAAAAGAAAACGGCATCAAACCTTATTTCAAAACGTATCGTGATACGCTTTCGAATTATGATAAAACTTCATATAATATTGTAGGTTATATCGAAGGAACTGATCCGGTTTTGAAAAATGAATTTGTAATTATTGGCGCACACTATGATCATATCGGTAAAATTTCTGCCGTAAATGGAGATGATATTGCCAACGGTGCAAACGATAACGCTGCAGGAACTACATCGGTTTCAGAAGTAGCAAAATACTTCTCGAAAGCAAAATCTAACAAAAGAAGTTTGTTATTTGTGTTCTTTTCTGCAGAAGAAAAAGGATTGCTTGGTTCTAAACATTTAGCAGCAAAATTAAAACAACAAAACATGAATTTATATTTCATGTTCAATTACGAAATGGTTGGTGTGCCGATGCAAAATAGAGATATGCTAATGTATATTACAGGTTTCGGAAAAAGTAATATGGCTGCTAAAATGAATGAATATTCTGGAGATAAATTAGTGGGTTACATACCAGCTGAAACGAAATATATGTTGTTTAGAGCGTCAGATAATTTTCCTTTTTATGACGAATTCAATGTGCCAGCTCAAACAGTTTCGACTTTTGATTTTGAAAATTTCGACTTTTATCACCAACCAGATGACGAATTCGAATTGATGAATACAGCACATATTACTACTGTCGTAAATAAAACAATTCCAGTTTTAGAAAAAATGATGAATGCACCAACTAAAGAAATCAAGCTAAATGCAAAATAAAAATATAATTATTACAGGAACTTCTCGTGGAATTGGGTACGAAATGGCATTGCAGTTTGCAAATGCAGGTTATAACGTTTTAGCTATTTCTCGTAAAACACCACAAATTTTAATCGAACATGAAAATATTACCTGTTTACCAATTGATATTTCAGACGAAAATCAGTTACAAGAAGTCGGTGAATTTGTTTCGAAAACGTGGAAAAAAGTAGATGTTTTAATTCATAATGCAGGAAGTTTATTGCATAAAAATTTTACAGAAATTACCACACAAGAATTTCAAAACATCTATAAAGTAAATGTTTTTGCTGTTGCCGAATTAACAAAAATCTGCATTCCATTTATGGAGAAAGGTAGTCATGTAGTAACTATAAGTTCTATGGGCGGCATCCAAGGAAGTATGAAATTCGCCGGACTTTCAGCTTACAGTTCAAGTAAAGGCGCAGTAATTACTTTGTCGGAATTATTGGCTGAAGAATTCAAAGAAAAGGGAATTGCATTCAATGTTTTGGCTTTAGGTTCTGTGAATACCGAAATGTTACAAGAAGCGTTTCCAGGTTATGAAGCACCACTTTCTGCTAAAGAAATGGCAGATTATATTTATAATTTTGCTTTAACAGGAAATAAATATTATAACGGAAAAGTATTACAAGTAAGTTCTACAACACCCTAAAATAAAAGAGTTACTGATTTGAACGTATTACAAAAATATTTACCAGAACACGCTGTGGAACCAGTTTTCGAACTGATTAAGCAAAATCACGTGCACTTGAAAATTGTCAATGAACGAAACACGCGTCATGGTGATTATCGTAGACATCCTGATGGTTTTCATCAAATTACGGTAAATGCCAATTTGAATAAATACCGATTTCTAATGACGTTAATTCATGAAATTGCACATTTGGTAGCTTTTGAAAAATACGGTAGAACTATTTTACCACACGGAACCGAATGGAAAATTACGTTTCAACATTTAATGATTCCGTTTATTCGTCCAGAAATTTTTCCAAATCAAATTTTACCTTTAATGGCAAGGCATTTTAGAAATCCAAAAGCAAGTTCTGATACAGATGCGACTTTGTCTTTAGCATTAAAACAATTTGATGAAAGAAATACAGAGAATAATTATATCTTTGAAATTCCGTTTGGAAGTGTGTTCCGAATTAAAAACGGAAAAGTATTTAAAAAGATGGCATTGCGTGTTAAACGATACGAATGTTTAGAAGTAAGTTCAGGTAGAATGTTCTTATTTCAACCGAATGCAGAAGTAGAAGTGATTTCAAATTAAAGTGATTCAATTGCTTTAAAATTCAAAATATATGAATAAAAATTATTACGCCATATTAATGGCAGGTGGAGTAGGTTCGAGGTTTTGGCCAGTTAGTACAGCTGAATATCCTAAGCAATTTCATGATATGTTAGGAACGGGAGAAACACTAATTCAGAAAACATTTAGCCGTTTATCTCAAATTATTCCAAAAGAAAATATTTTAATTTTAACGAACGAAAGTTATAACGATATTGTTTTAGAACAACTGCCTTCTGTTACACAGGAACAAGTTATTTTAGAGCCTGCGATGCGAAATACTGCACCTTGTATTTTGTACGCTTCTTTAAAAATTAAAAAACAAAATCCGGATGCCTTAATTTTAGTCGCACCTAGTGATCACTGGATTGAAGATGAAATGCAATTTGCGGCTAACTTAAAACAATCTTTTAATCATTGTGAAACGCAAGATACGTTAATGACTTTAGGTATTTTACCTACTTTTCCAAACACTGGGTATGGTTATATTGAGTACGATAAATTAGATTCTCGCTTGATTAAAAAAGTAGTACAGTTCAGAGAAAAACCAGATTATAAAACGGCTCAAAAATTCATTCAGAGTCGAAATTTTTTATGGAATGCTGGGATTTTTATTTGGAGTGTGAAATCCATTGTTACTGCATTTGAACGTTTTCAACCCGAAATGTACGAACATTTCTTACAAGGTTATGATGTTTATAATACACCTGATGAAAAAGCATTTATTGCTGAAAATTATCCACTAGCTGAAAATATTTCAATCGATTACG
>JAULXA010000275.1:1606-5188 GCA_032118875.1 Flavobacterium sp. | reverse complement strand
GAAGCAGTTATTCAATCTATTGATGCTTCAACGATTTACAAAGTGCCTAACTTAATGCAAGAAGAAGGTTTAGATAAAGTAGCCTTAAAGAAATTAAATTTACCAGAAAAAGCGACTCCAGATTTAAAACAATGGAACGAGTTTTTATATAAATTAGAACATCCAAAACACGAAGTAAATATCGGATTGGTTGGGAAATATGTAGAATTACAAGATTCTTACAAATCAATTTTAGAAGCATTTATTCATGCTGGTGCTACTCAACAAACGAAAGTAAATGTTGTAAGTATTCATTCAGAATTTTTAGATAAATCGAATGTAGCGGATAAATTAAGAGGTTTAGATGCGATTTTAGTTGCTCCAGGTTTTGGTGAAAGAGGAATAGAAGGAAAAATTGAAGCAATAAAATATGTACGTGAAAATAATATTCCATTTTTAGGAATTTGTTTAGGTATGCAAATGGCAGTAATTGAATTTGCAAGAAATATTCTTGGAAAAAAAGATGCCAATTCAACTGAAATGAACGCGAACTCAAGCTATCCAATTATCAGTTTGATGGAAGAGCAAAAAACAGTTACAGAAAAAGGTGGAACCATGCGTTTAGGTGCTTGGAAATGTGCCATCAAAGAAAATACATTAGCACACAAAATTTACGGAAAAACGGATATTTTAGAGCGTCACCGCCACCGTTTTGAGTTCAATGGAGATTATTTAGCAGAAATGGAAGCCGCTGGTTTAGTAGCTTCAGGTTTAAATCCAGATACAGGATTAGTGGAAATTATAGAATTACCAAATCATCCATTTTTTATCGGAGTACAATACCATCCAGAATACAAAAGTACAGTACTAAATCCTCATCCATTATTTATGGGATTAGTTGCTGCTGCTGTAAAAAACAAATAAAACGTAACGAATTACAATAAAAGCATACAAATACAAACAAAACTAAATCAACTCTTCGGAGTTTCATATCTTAAAAATGGAAGAAAAAAAGTTCGACATTAAGTCGTTAATTGGTTTCACATTAATCTTCGGAATTTTAATGTGGATGATGTATTCAAATCAACCTACTAAAGAAGAATTAGCCGAAAAAGCAAAAAAAGAACAAGCTGAAAAAGAAGCGAAAACACCAAAAAGTGTAGCTGCATCTGCCACTACAACTGTTCAAAGTACTGATTCTACAGCAAAAGTTTCACCAGAAGCTTTAGCTAAATTAGGCGCATTTGCTTATGCCGAAACTTTACCTTCAGCTAAGAATTCAACTACTTTATTAGCCAATAACGTATTAAGTTTAAAAATTGCAAATAAAGGTGGTTACATTTCTGAAGCAACCATTTTAAATCAAGAACAATTTAAAAAAGGTTCTGGAAAAGCGGTTCAAATTATTAAAGACAATAACGCGAACTTCAATTTAACTTTAACTACGAAAGACGGTAAAGTTATCAATACGAAAGATTTATACTTCGAACCAAAGTTCACTAAAGAAGGAAAAAATCAAGTACTAACGATGCAATTAAAAACAGGTGAAAATCAGTTTTTAGAGTACCGTTATGTGATGAAAGATAACGACCATATGTTAGAATTTTCTATTCGTACTCAAGGTTTAGAAAATGTGTTGAATACTTCGAAATCTCCAAGTTTAGAATGGAACTTAAAAACATATCGTAACGAAAAAAGTGTATCATACGAAAATAGATATACTGAAATTGCTTATGAATTTGAAGATGGGAAAGATTCTTATTTGAGTAGTGCAACTGATGATGATGACACTATTGAAGAAGTTAGTTATGTGGCTTTCAAACAACATTTCTACACATCAGTTTTATTAACAAATACACCATTTAAAACAGCTGAATTAAAATCTGATAATTTAGTTGATGATGAGAAAATTGATACTGTTTTTACTAAGAACTTTACAGCTAAAATGCCGTTGGAGTTTAAAAATGGAGCATTAAATTATGATATGAACATGTATTATGGACCAACGGACTATAAAACATTAAGTGCTTACGATAAAAACTTAGATGAATTAGTTTCATTAGGTTGGGGAATTTTCGGTTGGATTAATGTGTTTGTTTTCATTCCATTATTTGGATTTTTATCTGGATTTATGCCTTACGGAATTGCAATTATATTGTTTACAGTATTAATTAAAATTGCGATGTCTCCAATCACATACAAATCATTCTTGTCACAAGCAAAAATGAAAGTGTTGAAGCCAGAAATTGCAGAATTGGGTGAGAAATTCAAAGATAACCCAATGAAAAAGCAACAAGAAACAATGGCCTTGTATTCTAAAGCCGGAGTAAATCCAATGGCGGGTTGTATTCCAGCATTAATTCAATTACCATTCATGTACGCTTCGTTTCAGTTTTTCCCTTCTGCATTCGATTTAAGACAAAAAAGCTTCCTTTGGGCAGACGATTTATCTTCTTATGATTCAATTTATAAATTACCATTTAATATTCCATTTTATGGTGATCACGTAAGTTTATTCCCAATTTTAGCGGCAATTGCGATTTTCTTTTACATGAAAATGACAACTGGAGATCAAGCGATGCAAGCGCCACAACAAGAAGGAATGCCAGATATGGGTAAAATCATGAAAATTATGATTTATGTTTCTCCAATTATGATGTTAGTTTTCTTCAATAATTACGGTTCTGGATTGAGTTTATATAACTTTATCTCAAACTTAATTACTATCGGAATCATGTTAGTCATTAAAAACTACGTAGTTGACGAGAAAAAAATCCACGCTCAAATTCAAGTGAATAAAACGAAACCGAAAACGGAATCGAAATTTCAAAAGAAAATGCGTGAAATAATGGAACAGCAAGAAGCTCAAAAAGCTCTAAATCAAAAGAAAAAATAAATTCTTTAAAAGCCTGTTCATTTTTTGAACAGGCTTTTTTATTTAAATATAGTATGAAAATTGCAATAATTGGTTTTGGAAATATGGGACAAACATACGCAAGTAGTTTTGTCAGTTCAGGTTTTATTAAATCGGAAGATATTTTTGTGTTGACACGAAATTTGTCTATCATTTCAAACAAATACACTATTCCAGAAGCAAATTTTTTTACAGAAATAAGCGCGTCATTTTTGTCGGTTGATATTGTAATTATCGCTGTAAAACCTCAAGATTTTGAGAATTTATGTTTGCAAATTAAAGATTTTATTACAGAAAGTCATTTGATTTTGTCAGTCATGGCAGGAATTTCAATTGAAAACATTTCGAATAAATTGCAAGTCAAAAAAGTTATTCGTTCTATGCCAAATATTCCGACTCAAATCGGACAAGGAATGACCGTTTTTACAGCTTCTCAAGAAGTAGATAGAAAGGATTTATTCATTATTCAAAATCTAATCAATACAACCGGAAAATCGTTGTTTATTGAAAATGAAGAAATGATAAATGCCGCAACAGCTATTTCTGGAAGTGGACCAGCTTATGTATATTATTTTATGAATGCAATGGTGAATTCGGCTATAAATTTAGGTTTCACAAAATCGGAAGCAGAATTTTTAGTACAACAAACTTTTTTAGGTTCTACGCAATTGCAAAACAGAAGTAATTTG
>JAULXA010000275.1:0-1596 GCA_032118875.1 Flavobacterium sp. | reverse complement strand
CCAAAATTAACGAAGGAATTATACAAGCCAATGCAAGAGCAAAAGAACTTGGCAAAGTAATTGATAAATAAATATTATTATATACTTTTACCAAGCCATTTTTTAAGATTTTAACGTTAGAAAAAAAGAAGAAAAACATATGAAAAAGATAGTATTTATTGCGTTTTTAGTAATTTCAAATTTCATTTCAGCACAAGATAAATTGAATCAATTTGATGAAAAAGGGCTGCGTCACGGACTTTGGAAAGGGTATCACGATGAAAGCAAACGTCCTCGTTATGAAGGAACTTTCGATCATGGGAAAGAAACGGGAACTTTTAAATATTTCGATGATACAAAAGCAGCAACAGTAATTGCAACACGTGATTTTTCTAAAGGTGACGGATCTTGTTATACGATTTTCTACGACCAAAAAAACAATAAAGTCAGCGAAGGTTTAGTTAAAAATAAACTTTTCGAAGGCCAATGGAAATATTATCATAAAGAATCAAAAGATATTATGACTCTTGAAAACTATAAAAACGGAAAGTTAAATGGTCCAAGAAAAGTGTTTTACAAAGAAAATGAATTAGCGGAAGAAGTTAATTATACAGATGGAAAGAAAAACGGATTAGGTAAAACTTTTGGTGAAAATGGGAAACAAATTGACCAACATAATTATGTAAACGATGTTTTTGAAGGAAAAGCAACCTATTTTAATGTAAGTGGAAAAAAAATGTACGAAGGAGAATATAAAAACAATTCGAAAATTGGTACATGGAAATTTTATGAAAATGATAAGGTTGTAAAACAAGTTAAAGCTGAAAAATTCTCAAAAGAATTAATAAAATTTGAAGAAAAATTAGCTAAAAAAGGAGCTAAAAACAAACCAGTTGAACAAACTGTAGAAGAGAAAAAAGTAGAGGAGAAAAAATAAGATGAAGCGAGTAGTAGTAGGACTTTCCGGTGGTGTAGATTCAAGCGTTGCAGCCTATCTTTTAAAAGAGCAAGGTTACGAAGTGATTGGGCTTTTTATGAAAAATTGGCACGATGATTCGGTAACTATTTCAAACGAATGTCCGTGGTTAGAAGATAGTAATGATGCTTTATTAGTAGCAGAAAAGTTAGGAATTCCTTTTCAGACGGTTGATTTATCTGAGCAATATCAGGAAAAAATCGTCGATTACATGTTTAAAGAATACGAAAACGGTAGAACACCAAATCCTGATGTATTATGCAACAGAGAAATTAAGTTCGACGTTTTCATGAAAATAGCAGTTTCTTTAGGTGCTGATTATGTCGCAACCGGACATTATTGTCGTAAGAATACTATTGAAGTTGATGGAAAAGAAGTTCATCAATTACTAGCTGGAAAAGACGATAACAAAGACCAATCGTATTTTTTATGCCAATTATCGCAAGATCAATTAGCAAAAGCGTTGTTTCCAATTGGTGAATTAACCAAACCAGAAGTAAGAGAAATTGCCACTCAAATGGAATTAGTAACTGCTGAGAAAAAAGATTCTCAAGGGTTATGTTTTATTGGAAAAGTGCGTTTACCTGAGTTTTTACAACAAAAATTACAACCAAAAGAAGGTTTAATTATTGAAATTCCTT
>JAULXA010000274.1:0-2140 GCA_032118875.1 Flavobacterium sp. | reverse complement strand
AATTGGAAAAAGTGCCATAATTGCACAAAAAATCGTAGCTACTTTAAATTCAACCGGAACTCCATCAATATTTTTACACGCAGCTGAAGCCATTCATGGTGATTTAGGTATGATTCAAAGTGGCGATTTGGTACTTTGTATTTCTAAAAGTGGAAACAGTCCAGAAATTAAAGTTTTAGCGCCAATTATTAAGAATTTCGGAACAACATTAATTGGAATGACTGCCAATCCAACATCCTTTTTAGCCACTTCATCAGATTTAGTTTTACATGCTCATATTGATGAAGAATCTTGCCCATTAGGTTTAGCGCCAACTAATAGCACAACTGCTCAATTGGTTTTAGGTGATGCGATTGCGGTTTGTTTGATGAAATTAAGAAATTTTCAAGCAGAAGATTTTGCTAAATACCATCCAGGTGGTGCTTTAGGCAAAAAATTATTGTTACGTGTGAAAGATATGTTAGACAATACGCATGCGCCAAAAGTCGCTCCAAACGCCTCGATCAAGAAAGTGATTATGGAAATTTCAGAAAAACGATTAGGTGTTACAGCTGTGATTGAAAACGATGTGGTTATCGGAATTATTACCGATGGTGATATTAGAAGAATGTTAACCGATAGAGAGACTTTTTCTGATTTAACCGCGCAAGATATTATGACAAAAAATCCAAAATCAATTGCTTCAACGATATTAGTTTCAGAAGCTTTAGATGTTTTGGAAGATTATAAAATTACACAATTGATGGTGATTGATAATGGAACTTACAAAGGTGTGTTGCATTTACACGATATTTTAAAAGAAGGAATTGTATAATGGCAAAAAAGAATAAAAAGAACATTAACGAAATGACTTTTTTAGACCATCTTGAAGAATTAAGATGGTTGTTAGTAAAAAGTTCAGCAGCAATATTAATTGGAGGTACAATTGCCTGGTACTTCAGTGATTTCATTTTTAAAACGGTAATTTTCGGACCAATGGAAGGTGATTTTATTACCTATCAGTTTTTCTGTGATTTGGCAAATAAATATGATTTAGACAAAAGTTTTTGTGATGCAACATTAAATTTCAGCATTCAGAACACAGAAATTGAAGGGCAAATTTCTTTGTTAGTTTGGACATGTATTACAGCAGGATTTATAATCAGTTTTCCTTATATTTTATTGCAATTCTGGAATTTCATTAGTCCGGCTTTATATAAAAAAGAAAAGAGAAATGCCGTGAAATTCATCGTAATTTCTTCTTTATTATTCTTTATGGGAGTCGCTTTTGGATATTTCGTATTAACACCTTTATCGTTAAACTTTTTATCTACTTTCTCTGTTTCAGATGTGATTAAAAATGATATTAATGTGAATTCATATATCGGAACTGTAAAAACTACCACATTAGCTACTGGTTTAGTTTTCGAACTACCAATTATCATTTATTTTCTTACCAAGTTAGGATTAGTCACACCAACATTTTTAAGAAACAACAGAAAATGGGCCTATGTAATTATTCTGATTATTGCTGCGATTGTAACACCGCCAGACGTTATTAGTCAAATTATCGTAACTATTCCGCTAGTCATTCTATTTGAAATTAGCATTTTCATTAGTGCTTTCATAAATAAAAAAAATAACAAATCTATAACTACAACATAATGAGTGATTTAATTACAGAATTCAACGACTATCGTGCTAAAATGAACGAAAAATTATTAGCCGATGACAACAAAGTAATCAAAAGAATTTTCAATTTAGATACCAATGCGTATAGCGAAGGTGCGCTAGATGTAAAAACAAAAGAATTGTTAGGCTTAGTAGCTTCAGCCGTTTTACGTTGTGATGATTGTATCAAATACCATTTAGAAACGGCTTACAAAAACGGGGTAAACAGAACTGAAATGATGGAATCGATGAGTATTGCGACTTTAGTTGGTGGTACAATTGTAATTCCGCATTTACGTAGAGCTTATGAATTTTGGGAAGCTTTGGAAGAAGCAGGAACTAAATAATTGTTAATTAGTATAAACGTTTATTTGAATATTCGTTTATTTGTAAAACAAAATCAAGTATCTTTTATGAGGTACTGAAATAAATTCAGCAGCAATGAAATTAAGAGCCGAAAATTTAGTTAAAACATACAAGAAAAGAAGTG
>JAULXA010000273.1:0-8218 GCA_032118875.1 Flavobacterium sp. | reverse complement strand
AAATACCCAAGAAGGCAATCCAGAAGACACGAATAATGATAATATCCTAACCGAACCAGAAACTTTTGGTGACAATAGTGATGATTCGCAAGGAACTTATTCCAAAAATACTTTAGAAGAATTACATACTTTGCTTGACGAAGCCATTCAAAACGAAGACTACGAAAAAGCAGCAATCATAAAAGAAGAAATCGATAAAAAAGAAAGTTAACTACAATAAGTCAAACACGCAACCAACAACCAACAACTAAAACTTGACTAATTAAAAGCTAATCAAATTATGAACATTAAACTAAAATTAACAATTGTAAGTTTTTTACAATTATTTGTTTGGGGTGCGTGGCTAACAACTCTTGCGAGTTATGGATTCGGATTTAAACAATGGTCTGGCGCCGAATTCGGAATTGTATTTTCAACTTTAGGATTGGGTTCCATCATTATGCCTCCCATTTCTGGAATCATCGCAGATAAATATTTAAACCTTGAAAAATTATATGGAATTCACCATATTTTATATGGAGTAATTTTACTTTTTTTACCAGCAATTGATAGTCCTTCTACTTTCTTTTGGGTTTTATTAATAGGAATGATGTTTTATATGCCAACTTTATCGTTGTCCAACTCGCTTTCTTATGCCGTTCTGAAAAAATTCAACTTCAATGTGATTAAAGATTATCCACCAATTCGAGTTTGGGGAACCATTGGTTTCATTGTAGCAATGTGGTGTACTAATATTTTTAGTAATGTAAATCCGCCTTTTTCTTTCGGAATTGGAATTGGAAAAGCAATTTCGTCAATTACAAATATGCCAGTTGAATGTAACCAATTTTACATCGCATCATTTTTTGCATTTGTATTAGGGGTTTTTTCTTTCACTTTACCAAAAATCGAACCAACAAAAGACGAAAGTACGAATAAAACATTCTCACAAATATTCGGTTTAGATGCGTTTAAATTGTTCAAACAATCTAAAATGGCGATGTTTTTTGTTTTTAGTATGTTTTTAGGTGCAGCCTTGCAATTAACCAATATGTATGGCGAAACCTATATTCACGATTTTAAAAATGTTCCAGAATATGCCAACACATTTGTAGTAAAATCAGCAAATATTGTCTTATCAATTTCCCAAATTTCTGAAACGATATTCATTTTAGCGATTCCATTTTTCTTACGACGTTATGGAATCAAAAAAGTAATGCTTTTCAGTTTAATTGCTTGGGTTTTCCGTTTCGGATTCTTCGCTTATGGTGATCCAATTGGAAGTTTATGGATGATTATTATGTCGAATATCGTGTACGGATTAGCGTTCGATTTCTTTAATATTTCTGGTTCATTATTCGTGGAAACAACTACAGATTCTAAAATTCGTTCTTCAGCACAAGGTTTATTCATGATGATGACCAACGGATTTGGAGCGATCTTAGGAAGTTTAGGAAGTGGTTTTTTAATTGATACTTATTTCACAACAGAAACAGGAAAAGACTGGCATAATATCTGGTTAACTTTTGCTATTTATGCTTTAATTATAACAGTTGCTTTCGCGATTTTATTCAAACACAAACACGATCCAAAAGACGTAGAAGCTTTTAATCACTAAAATAGGTTAAAGGCGACAGGTTTTTGGTAAAAGGTTTAAAATATATAAAAAAAACATACTTTTAATTAATTATGAGAAATTTCAGAGATTTAGATATCTGGAAAGAAGCAAGAAAACAAACAAAAGATATTTATTTGTTAATGAAGTTAATGCCAGAGGATGAAAAATTTGGGTTAACTTCTCAAATAAAAAGATGTTCCGTATCTATACCTTCAAATATTGCTGAAGGAAGTTCAAGGAAATCAAATAAGGATTTTTCTCGTTTTTTAGAGATTAGTCTTGGTTCTTGTTATGAAGTCGAAACACAATTAGTATTGTGCTCAGATCTTGAATATTTATCTGAGAAAAAAGTTGAAGTACAAATTGAACAAATTCAAATATTAGAAAGAAGAATTTCAGCATTTATGAATTACTTATCTAAAAACCTATAAACGATTACCCAAAACCTTTTACCTTAATAATATGAAACAATACCACGATTTAGTAAAGCACGTATTAGAAAACGGAACTCAAAAAGGAGACCGTACTGGAACTGGAACTATTAGTGTTTTTGGTTACCAAATGCGTTTCGATTTAAGTGAAGGTTTTCCTATGGTAACTACCAAAAAACTACATTTAAAATCGATTATTCACGAATTATTGTGGTTTTTAAAAGGCGATACCAATATTGCATATTTACAAGAAAATGGCGTAAAAATTTGGGATGCTTGGGCAGATGAAAATGGAAATTTAGGACCCGTTTATGGACACCAATGGAGAAATTGGAACAGCGAAGAAATTGATCAAATTACAGAATTAATTGAAACACTAAAAACCAACCCCAATAGCCGTAGAATGTTAATTTCAGCTTGGAATCCATCAGTTTTACCAGATACTACGGTTTCGTTTTCTGAAAATGTAGCGAATGGAAAAGCTGCTTTGCCACCGTGTCACGCGTTTTTTCAGTTTTATGTTTCAGACGGAAAATTATCTTGTCAATTGTACCAACGTAGCGCCGATATTTTCTTAGGTGTGCCATTTAATATCGCATCTTATGCTTTATTTACGATGATGGTGGCTCAAGTTTGCGGATTTGAAGCTGGTGAATTCATACACACATTCGGAGATGCTCATATTTACAACAATCATATTGAACAAGTAAATTTACAATTGAGTCGTGAACCAAGAAAATTACCAATCATGAAATTAAATCCAAATGTAACAAACATTTTCGATTTCACTTTTGACGATTTCACTCTAGAAGGCTACGAACCACACGAACACATTAAAGGAGCCGTTTCTGTTTAAAAAATAGGTACACAGATTTTACGGATTTTTTTAGATTCTTTAAATCATTTCAATCTGCGTGAAAAATAAAAAATAAACCCATGCTCACACTAATCGCCGCAACATCCACAAACAATGCTTTAGGAAAAGACAACCAATTGGTTTGGCATTTACCTTTAGATTTTAAGCGTTTTAAATCCTTAACATCAGAGCATTATATCATTATGGGAAGAAAAACCTTTGAAAGTTTTCCGAAACCCTTACCGAACAGAACACACGTAATCATTACGCGAAACAAAAACTACGAAGCTCCAGAAGGTTGTATTGTAGTGTCAAGTTTAGAACGTGCAATAGAAATTTGTCCAAAAAATGAAGAAGTTTTTATTATTGGCGGTGGGGAAATTTACAAACAATCCATCAATATTGCTGATAAAGTTGAGTTAACTCGCGTGCATACAGAAGTAGAAGCAGATACTTTTTTTCCTGAAATTGATCCTGAAAAATGGGAAGTCGTTTTCGAAGAGCATCATGAAAAAGATGAAAAGCATGCTTTCGATTATACGTTTTTAACCTATCAAAAAATTGATTCTAAATCTGAAACATTCAATTTGTAATCTTAATTATTGATAGTTGCATTGATTTTTGAAATTGATAATGACTTGAATTTTAGAATTTTTATCCTACTTTTGCTACACAAATAAACCATCATGTCAGAAACCATAAAACCATATCAAGATTCCGAAAAAGGCAAGAAAGAGCAAGTAGCTCAAATGTTTGATAACATTTCTGGAAATTATGACGGATTAAACAAAATAATTTCATTAGGAACAGACGTAACTTGGAAAAAGAAGATTTTACAAATGGTACAACTTCAAAATCCAACTTCTATTTTAGATATTGCGACTGGAACGGGTGATTTAGCCATATTATTTGCAGAAACATCAGCAACAGAAATTATCGGTTTAGATATTTCTCAAGGCATGTTGGATGTGGGAAAGAAAAAAATTGAAGCCAAAAACTTATCTTCAAAAATTCAAATGGTTTTAGGTGATGGGGAAAAAATCCCTTACACAGATAATTATTTTGATGTGATTACAGTCGCTTACGGTGTTCGTAATTTCGAAAATTTAGAAATAGGTTTGTCTGAAATATTACGTGTTTTAAAGCCTAATGGCCTTTTTATAATCTTAGAAACTTCCGTGCCAACTAAATTCCCATTCAAACAAGGGTATTATATTTACACAAATTTCATTATGCCAACTATAGGAAAATTGTTTTCTAAAGACAAAGCGGCCTACAGTTATTTATCAAATTCGGCACAAAATTTCCCTTTTGGAGAAGCTTTGAACAATATTTTACGAAAAATTGGGTTTATAGATGTTAAGGACATTCCTCAAACAATGGGAGTGGCTACAATCTACAAAGCAACAAAAAAGTAAAACATGCAATTTAAATATATCTTTTTCATACTATTATTTTCACTGAACTCTTTTAGTCAGGGCGGTATATTTGGAAAAAATCCTATTATCCAGCAGGAAAACCATGATAAACAAAGAGTGCATTGGGGTTATTTTTTAGGGTTTAGTAGTTATAATTATAAGTTTAATTATTTAACTGTTGGAAAAGATATTGAACTAAAACCGTCAACGGGTTTCAATGTAGGTTTAGTTGGTAATTTAAGATTAAATGAGTTTTTCGATTTGCGTTTTGAACCAGGTTTTTATGCAACTCAAAGGAATTTAACCTATCCAGAAATTGAAAATAGTGTAGATAAATTAAGAGAAGTAAAAGCTGCCAATTTGCATTTTCCCTTATTATTAAAATATTCTGCTTTACGTACTGGAAATGTTAGACCATATTTGTTAGGTGGTGTTTCAACTACTTTGAATTTAGGAAGTAATGAAAAAGCTCCAGATGATAATTTTTCAGATAGATTTAGAGTAAAAACATGGACACAAAACTATGAAATTGGTTTCGGAGTGGATTTGTATTTAGAATATTTCAAATTTTCACCATCCATCCGTGGTGTTTTTGGTATGAATGATGAATTAATTAGAGATAAAACTCCTGATAGTCCGTGGACAGGAAATATTGAATCTATGAAAACGAGAGCCATATTTGTTAACTTTACGTTCCATTAAGTAGCAGAAAAACTTAACTATTTCGCTTAAATTCTGATAAAATCACCGCAGTGGCTGTAGCTACATTTAAACTTTCAGTTTGTTGTAAAGTTCCAAATCTTGGAATTGATATTTTTTGCGTCACTAAATTTTCTATTTCTGCAGAAATCCCATTCGCTTCATTTCCCATTACAATAATACCTTTGGATGGTAATTCTTGTTTGTAAATGTTTGAACCTTCCATAAAAGTTCCGAAAACGTCTTTATCAGTCGCTTTTAAATAATCGACCAAGTTGGTATATAAAACTTCTACTCGAGCTAAACTTCCCATGGTGGCTTGTACCACTTTCGGATTGTAAATATCAACGGTTTCTTCTGTGCAAACAATCTTAGAAATGCCATACCAATCGCATAATCTAATAATAGTTCCCATGTTTCCAGGATCTTTAATGTTGTCTAAAGCTAATTCTAATCCAGAATTGACATTCGAACTCACTTCTTTAATTTGAAAAACGGCCAAACAATCATTTGCTGTAGTTAATGCCGATATTTTTTTAAGTTCACTGTCGGAAATTAATTCAGAATCATATCGGGATTCAAACAAGTTTTTTTTGGTTACAAATAAATGTTCCAAACTAAAATTAGCATCAATAAGCTCCTGAATCACTTTTTTTCCTTCCGCTATGAAAAGATTGTGTAACTTACGGTACTTTTTTTGCTGTAAACTATTAATTAGTTTGATTTGGTTTTTGCTAACCATAAAAAATTGTATTTTTGAATAAAAATTAGGCGATTGAAGAATCTCACACCAAAAATAGCACTATTTTTTCTTTTTGGACTACTTTTTTACTCTTGTTCTGAAGTAAGAAAGCTCCAAAAGAAACAATTGCTTATCCATGATAACGAAATTATTGTTAATGACAAGTCTACTAACTCAGAAGATTTGCACAATCAATTATATCAAAAACCCAACAGTAAATTATTAGGTTTTAAACCCCGTTTGCAAATTTATAACTTAAGTAAAAAAAACTCAGATTCTTCTTATAATGCTTGGTTGCTAAAAAAACCAAACCGAATTGAAAGAATGACTAAATTGTATTCGAAAAAACAAATAAACCGTTTAGGTAAGTCATTTTGGGTTAAGGGGTTAAGTGATTTTTTTAAGAAAATTGGAGAAGCGCCATCTATTTTAGATACCTCACGTGTTAAAAAATCTGAGAAACGATTATTTGCGTATCATTTTAATAGAGGTTTTTTTGATTCGAAAGTATCTTCGAAAATAGATTCATTAAAAAATCAGAAAGTAAGAATTTCTTATAACATAAAAACGGGTAATCCTTATACGATTGATAGTATTTTTAGAAATATTGAATCACCAATTGTAGATTCTTTATATGTTACCATTTCAAATAAGTCGTTAATTAAAATTGGCGATGCTTATAATGCTGAAAATATTGGTAATGAAAAGAAACGTATTGCAACAGAATTTAGAAATCGTGGATTGTATCATTTTCAAGAAAACTATATAAAACCACCTGATGTGGATACTATTGACAAGCCTAAAAACAAATTAAATATTACTTTTAATATTGGCGACAGGATTGTAAAAAAAGGAGATTCTAGTTATACAGAGCCTTTTAAATTGTATAGAATCACAAAAGTGAATGTTTTTACCGACAAACAAGTAAAAGATAAAGCGGTTGGAATTGATAGTATTACCTACAAAAAATTTAATTTTTATAGTTCTGGGAAATTAAAATACAAACCAAAAGCGTTAATTAATTCTATTTTTATTGAAGAAGGAAAATTATTTAGCGACCAAGACAGAACGCTTACAACAAGAGCTTTGTCTAATTTGAAAGTTTTCTCATTTCCTCGTATTCAATATACAGAAGATGCTACAGGTAACGGATTGATTGCAAATATTGTATTAACGCCATTAAAAAAATACCAATTTAATATAAAAGGAGATTTTACCCAATCCAATATTCAGCAGTTTGGTATTTCAGGTTTCACAGGTATTACTTTCAGAAATTTATTCAAAGGTGCCGAAATTTTAGATTTTTCTATACGTGGAAATTTAGGTTCTTCTAAAGACGCGAGTATAAAAAACAGCACCAATGCTTTCTTTAATATTTTAGAATATGGTGGAGATGTGAAATTGACTTTCCCACGAATTTTCTTTCCTATTGATACCCGAAAAATTATTAAAAAAGAATCTTTACCTAGTACGTCTATCACTTTAGGACTTTCTAAACAAACAAATATCGGTTTAGATAAGGAAAATTATAACGGAAGTTTCTTTTACGATTGGGGTTTGAATAAAGACGAAACTAAAAAATTTAGATTCGATTTGTTTAATTTACAGTTTGTTCGAAATTTAAATATTGGGAATTATTTCAACGTGTATAACTATTCGTATAGCACATTAAATGATTTAGCTCTAATTTACAATACCAATGCAAATTTAACAGTAGATGGAAATTTAGGAAGTGATTTGTCTTTTCCAGGAGCAGTTGAATTTATTAATCAAGTAGCGTCTGGTGATATTGACGTTGGTGATGAAGCTAACTTTAAAGCCATTAATAACATTGGTGAAAGAAGAAAAAGACTGATTGAAAACAACTTAATTTTATCTTCGAGTTTCTCTTATAATTTAAGCACAAAAAGCAATTTTAATGATATAGAATTTTATAACATTAAAGCAAAAGTTGAAACAGCTGGAAATGTTTTAAATTTAATTGCGCAGCAAAAAAACGAACCGTTTAGCGATAACAATAAACGAACTTTATTTGGTGTGGAATATGCACAATATATAAAAACCGAATTTGAATATATCAAACATTTACATTTGTATAAAAAGAGTTCTTTAGCTTTTAGATTCTTTGGAGGAATTGCAATTCCATACGGAAATTCGAATTCTGTTCCGTTTTCAAGAAGTTATTTTGCAGGAGGAAGTAACGATAATAGAGGTTGGCAAGCGTATTCATTAGGTCCGGGAGCAAGTAAAAGTGTGAATGATTTTAATGAAGCCAACTTAAAATTGGCCTTAAATTTAGAATACCGATTCAATATTTTTAATAGCCTAAACGGCGCGTTATTTACCGATGCTGGAAATATTTGGAATGTTTTCGATAATGTGGAAGACGAAAAACTAAAATTTAAAGGGATGAAATCTATTGAAGAGTTTGCTTTAGGTACTGGTTTCGGACTTCGATATGATTTTGGATTCTTT
>JAULXA010000272.1:0-7776 GCA_032118875.1 Flavobacterium sp. | reverse complement strand
CTACTAATTCTAACGCTTTTTTAGAGTAATCTAACGCTTTTTGATAATCTTCTTGTATATAATAAATTTTACTTAATTGGTAAACGGCTTCAACTTTACTGCTTTCTACATCTTTATTATTATCTGCAATTTTCTTGAAAACAACAATCGCTTCTTCTAATTTATTGTTAGCTTTTAAAGTCAACCCTTTTTGAAGTTCTAATAATGGAAAGGCATCACTCGAATTAATTTGAGTGTAAATGGAATACGCTTTGTCAAAATACATTTTGGCAATCGGAAAATTTCTTTTTTCAAGATATAAAGTTCCTAAAGCATAGTTGGTTTTAGCAACCTTTGAAGACGATATTTTATTTATTTCGTAATAATTTGAACACTTAATGAAGTTTATTATGGCGTCGTTATAATTGTTGTTTTCTAGATGTAAACTGCCTAAAAAGTAATAACAATCGTATAGTTTTTCGTTGTTTTTATACTCTTTTGAATAGTTAATTGCTTTTTGAACGTATTTTATGGCGTCTTTGGAATTGTATTTTTCTTCGAAAGAATAATTGGCTAATTCTAAAAAATAATTAATGCTGTCAAGATTGTTTTTCTTACTTTGAGAAAAGGTAAATAGGGAGAAAAAGGTAAGTAAGAATAGGAGGTTTTTCATTATTTGAATTCAAAACTTAAAATTATACAGGCTAAAATTAATGATTTTTTTTTGATAAAAAAAGTATTAGATCCACAATACGAGAGGAGTAACCTATTTCATTATCGTACCAACCCACAATTTTCACCATTTTATCTATGACTGAAGTGAGTTGTGCATCAAAAACACAAGAGTTAGAATTCCCGATAATATCAACAGAAACTATTGGGTCTTCAGTGTAAGCTAAAATATTTTTCAGTTCATTTTCAGAAGCCTTTTTAAAAGCCAAATTAATTTCTTCTATAGAAACCTTTCGCTTTACATTGAAAGTTATGTCTGTTAATGAACCATCAGGAACAGGAACACGAATGCCACAGCCTCCAATTTTACCTTCTAATTCAGGAAAAATCTTAGTTATCGCTTTTGCAGCTCCAGTTGTAGTAGGGATTATAGATTGCGAAGCGCCACGAGCACGTCTTAAATCTTTATGTGGTTGATCGTGTAAACTTTGATCGGTAGTGTAGGAGTGAACGGTTGTAATATACGCTTGTTCAATGCCGCATAATTCTTGTATTATTTTTAGCATTGGCGCCGCATTATTTGTCGTGCAACTTGCGTTGGAAATAATAGTTTCCGAACCATCTAAAATATGTTCGTTAACACCTAAAACCACTGTTTTTATTTTTTCATCTTCAGGTGGAGCGGATAAAATTACTTTTTTGGCTCCAGCAGAAATATGTAATTGTGCTAATTCAGTTGTTTTGAATTTTCCTGTAGCTTCAATTACGAAATCTATGTTTAAAGTTTTCCAAGGTAATTTTGAAATGTTACTTTCGTGGAAAAATTGAAATCTTAAATCGTCAATCACTAACGTTTCGTTTTCAGAAGAAACAGAACGCTGTAAAACACCGTGAATGCTGTCGTATTTTACCAAATGACTCATGGTTTTTATATCCGCAATATCATTGATAGCAACCACTTCTATGTTGGGATGATTGAGTAACAATCGGAATAAGTTTCTTCCAATTCTTCCAAAACCATTTATTGCAATTCTTGTTTTTTCCATTTAATTTGTATTGCAGATATTAAATTTGATTGTAATCTTTCGGTAGTAATTGTGAAGTCACATTTTTTATAAAAATCAACTGGAGAAATATATTTTTCACCGTTTTTCTTATTGTCATTCGAATGATCTATAACCCAACCTAATAATTCTGTTTCGTTGGTTTTTATTTTTTCAAGTAATTTTTTTCCTATTCCAGTTCCTTGAAATTCTTTTGCTATTATTATGGCAAACCATTTTTTGTTTTCTCTTTCAAATTTAAAAGCCCAAGCTTTTATAATATTGTGAGAGTCTTGTATTAGATAGTGTATGCAATTATTTAAATTCTCTAAATAGATTTCAAAATCTTCAATTTTTTTATAATTTAGTTGAATTGGGTATTCTTCATTCCACAAATTTATTATTTCTTGCTTGTGTTTAATGTTCAAATACTTTGTTTCAATCGCTTCTTTCATCTCGATGTTTAGTAATTGTAAAACCTCATTTTCTAAAATTCTCCAAGGCTAATCTTAATGAATATGTTTTTCAGCATGATAAGAAGAACGCACTAACGGACCACTTTCCACGTGAATGAAGCCTAATTCTTTACCAATTTTTTCATATTTTTCAAATTGTTCAGGCGTAATGAATTCTTTAACAGGCAAATGTTTTTTACTCGGTTGTAAGTATTGACCAATCGTAACAACATCTACTTTTGCATCTCTTAAATCGTGTAACGTCTGAATCACTTCTTCTTCCGTTTCACCTAAGCCAAGCATTATTCCTGATTTTGTTCGGTTCAAACCTTGTTCTTTTAAGTATTTTAAAACCGCTAAACTTTTATCGTATTTCGCTTGAATACGAACTTCACGAGTCAATCTTCTTACGGTTTCAATATTATGAGAAACGACTTCTGGAGCCACTTCAATAATTTTATCTAAATGTTTTTCGCTTCCTTGAAAATCTGGAATTAAGGTTTCTAAAGTTGTTTTTGGGTTCATTCTTCGGATAGCTTTCACCGTCTCAGCCCAAATAATAGTCCCCATATCTTTTAAATCATCTCTATCAACACTAGTAATTACTGCATGTTTGATATTCATAATTTTAATAGAACGGGCAACTTTCTCTGGTTCTTCCCAATCTACATTTTCTGGACGACCTGTTTTTACACCACAAAATCCGCAAGAACGCGTACAAATATTTCCTAAAATCATGAAGGTTGCGGTTCCTTCACCCCAACATTCCCCCATATTTGGGCAGCTACCAGAAGCACAAATGGTATTTAATTTGTATTTATCTACCAAACCTCTAAGTTCGGTGTATTTTTGTCCAACGGGTAATTTTACACGCAACCATTTCGGTTTTGGAGTAGGAGGAAATACGCTTTCTGTCGCCATAATTTTAATCTAAATTCTGATTGCAAATATACGAAACCTAATAAAAAACAAGTCATATGTTTCGATTATATTTATCTATGGTAGCATATCAATCACTTTTCCTTATTTGTTTTTGTTGACGCAATATTTGTTTAGTATTATTTCATAAAAAAACCACAAAATAAAAGGTATTTTGTGGTTTTAAAATTAAGGTGTAGTTGTTCTATTAATCTTCAGTTTCTGTTAAAAGAATTTTCAATGGAAGTCTTTTTTCACTTCTCACTATTTCACCGTTTACTTTTCCAGGTGTCCATTTTTTCTTCATTGATTTCAATACGCGAATAGCTTCGGCTTCTAAAGCTTTATCTCCTTTGCTTATCATTTTGATATCTGTCATAGAACCATCTTTTTCAATAACAAAAACTAATATGATTTCTAAAATATCATTATTAAATGAACTTGGAACTTTATAGTTGTCTGCAATAAAAGTTCTGAATTTATCGATACCACCAGGGAAACTAGCTTCTACACCAAATGTACCTCTGTAAATCGTAGTAGTTGAAGTTCCTGGCTCTGTTCTGGGATTTGTAGGAGTTGTTACAACGCCTTCAGGGTTTCCAATTGGTCCAGGATTTCCGTTTACAGATCCGTTAGGATTGTATGGTGTAGACGTGTCTGGGTTTTTTGGTTCTTCAATAGGTTTAACTTCTGGTCTTTCCACAACAATTGGTGGAACTATATCAGGAGTTAAATTTAACTTTGGATCAGTTGTACCTTTTTTAATAATTGGTTTTGATTCAGGAGTTATAGGGGTCAGTTCTATAATTCTTACTACGGGTGGTAATTCGATTGGTTTTGGTGGAATACTTGGTTTTGGTTCTGGACTTGTAAATGAAAACAATCCAATTCCAATAGCAAGAGCACCGAAAGTTATAAGCATCGCTTTGATGGTAGTAGCATCACTTTCTTTTCTTAATTGGTAAGCACCGTAAGCTTTGTTTCGGTCTTCGAAGGCTATTTCTAGCCATTTGTCGTTTTGTACGTTGAAATTTGACATAATATATAGTTTTTAAGGTTGATACTTGCGTATAATTTAAACTATAATAAAAAATCGTGCCAAAAATTTAATCAAACAATAAATTTATTGAATTATTCTGTGTAATTCATGTCAATGTCGTGAGTTTCCGCAATAGTTAACGTAGCGTAAATCGCTAAAATAAATACAAGTATTCCAACAATAATAGCGCTATTAATTACTCCAGAATTAATTTTAAAATAATCAAAACCAATTAACATTACAGGCAATAAGCCTCGGACCATGTTCGGAATTGTAGTTGCAGCTGTGCTTCTAATATTTGTTCCAAATTGCTCTGCGCCAACGGTGACAAACATCGCCCAATAGCCAGTTCCTACTCCAAACCAGGCACAGAAAAAATAATAGGAATTTTCTGTTTTAGCAAAACCTGAAAGTAATAAAGCTACTCCAATTATGGTGAAAAGTAACATATAAAAAATAGCTTTTTTTCTTGATTTTAAATAATGTGAAATAATTCCACTTGCAAAATCTCCAGCTGAAATTCCGATATAAGCCCACATAATTGCTTTTCCAGGAACTAAGTTTTCAATTCCCATAGCGGTAGCAAACTGATTGGCCATTAAGGCTAAAATTCCGATGCAATACCAAGTGGGTAAACCAATTAAAATGCATTTTAAATATTTGATAAAACGATCTTTGGAATTGAAAAGCATGAAAAAATTTCCTTTTTTAACAGATGAATCGTGTTCAATATCTTTATAAATTCCTGATTCGGAAACACTAATTCTTAAGAAAAGTAAAGCCAAACCTAAAGCACCACCAATAAAATAGGAAGTAGTCCATTCAGATGTCATTTGAACGGTTAATTGCGCGACAACAGCTCCTAATAAGCCAAAGCCAGCTACAATTGAAGTTCCGATAGCGCGTAAACTTTTGGGTAACGATTCGGATACTAAAGTAATTCCGGCTCCTAATTCGCCAGCTAAACCTACTCCAGCAATAAAACGTAAGGCTGCATAAATAGTTACGATGTTTTCTTGGGGAAATTGTGGTAAAAATCCGCAAGCAATATTCGCTAAAGAATACACTAATATAGAACCAAATAATACAGAAAGTCGTCCTTTTTTATCACCTAAAATTCCCCAAAGAATTCCGCCAATCAATAAACCCGACATTTGCCAATTGATGATGATTGTGCCTACTTCATCCGCATTTAATCCTAAAGAATTTAAACTCGGTACACGAACAATTCCGAACAGTAGTAAATCGTAAATATCTACAAAATAGCCTAAAGCGGCTATGATAACAGGAATTGAAAAAAGGTGTTTTAGTTTTTCAGAAAAAGTAAAGTTTTCCATTTGGTTTTTAAGTTTTGCCAAACCTAATGAAAATTAATTTAAATTAAAAAATATTTGAACCTCTGTTTTTCTAAAATTGTTTTTTGTCTTACTTGCCTTCTAAAAAGGCATTTGATATTTGACTTATAATTTCATATTTGTCTCTAAAGACTTCATGCGAACAATTTGGAATGACACAAAGTTGGCTATTTTTAATAGCGTTATGAATTTCAATACCATGTTCTAAAGTGTACATGTCGTTGTCGCCATAAACAATTAAAGTTTGAGTTTTGATAGCTTCTAGGTCAGATTTTGGGAAATATTCTTTTTGAAACCACATTTCTTTTGCTTCATTGATATATCTTTTCCAATCTTTTGTCGGTGAAAGTTTTTGATAATATTTTATCCAATCTGGCCAATTTTGTTCAACCCAGTTGATATTGGTCCAGTTTTTTACTTCTTCAAAGTTTTTAAAACCTTCGATTTTATAATTTACTCCTGAAACAATTAGTTTTTTAACTTTTTCGGGTCTGTTTTTTGCTAATATTAACCCTGTAATTCCACCATCACTCCAGCCAATTACATTAAGACTATCTAGTTCTAATTTATCTATAATTTCGGAATTGTATTCTGCTAATAAATTATAGCTTAATTTGTTTTTTGAGTATTCTGACCGACCAAGTCCTGGGGCATCAGCAATTATTACTCTATGTTTTTTTGCAAGAATAGGAATGATTTTTTCAAAATCTGAAATACTTCCGAAACCTCCATGAATCAAAAGAAGTGGTGTGCCTTTTCCATATTCTTCGTAATATATTTTGGTATCTTTAATGGTTAAGTATTTTCCATTATTAGAACCATATTCAATTTGTGCATTTCCAAGTATAGTGAAAAATAATGTTGTTAGTAAAAGTATAGTTTTAGATTTCATTATTTTAAAAAAAAATATTGGTAATTGTGTAAAAATCTATTTCTCGCTAATAATTTCAGCTAATAATTTTTTAGCACGAAGGAGTTTGATTTTGATGTTGTTTAGCGGTTCATTCAATTGTTCTGCCATGTCTTGATACGTCATTTCTTGGAAATAACGCAATTGAATAACTTCTTGATACGCAGGTTTTAACTGTTTGATTTGTTGTAATAATTTTGATAAATTTTGCTCGGTAATTAATTTATCTTCTACTGTTGGCGTGTCGTCTAAAACTTGATTGGCTAAACTATCTTCTTCATCTGTAATTTCTAAAAACAAGGTCGATTTTTTCTTGCGAAGCATGTCGATATGAACGTTTTTAGCAATCGTAATTAACCAAGTGTTGAAACCAAATTCAGGATTATAGGTTGCGATTTTATCAAAAGCTTTCGCGAAAGTTTCAATTACAATATCATCTGTATCGGTTTCGTTTTCTGTACGTTTTAGCATATAGCCGTACACTTCATTCCAATAAAAATCGAGAAGAAAAGTAAAAGCAACTTGATCTCCCAATTTTGCTTTTTGTATGTTTATACCTATTTTTTCTTGTTTTATTTCCAATGTACAGGTTTGAAAATCAGATTGGTAAACGCCACTCTAATTTGTGTAATAATTAAAATAAGTTCAAAAATTGGATACCAAGCAATCACGTCTTTTTCGTTTAATTTCGCAGCTCCATAACCGAAAACAATCCAGTTAAATATATATCGGAAACCTAAAACGCTCGCCACAATAATCCAATTGTATTGGAAAGATAGCAAAATTATTGCCAAAGTAATACAAAGCACCTGCGAAATAAAATATAATGCCAACTGAAATTTGTCGAAACCTTTGTATAATTTTGCTGTAGAAACGTGTCTTCTTTTTTGATTGAACCAATCTTTGTAAGTAGTTTTTGGTTTAGAATAAGTAAAACCTTCTGGGTTATAACAAATTGTTGTGTTTGAAGCATTTGCGGCTTCGTTGATAAATAAATCATCATCACCTGAACGCACTCGGATGTGATTGATAAATCCGTTTACGTTGAAAAACTCCGATTTTTTATAGGCTAAATTTCGACCAACGCCCATGTACGGTTTTCCTGTTTTCGCCCAAGAAAAATATTGAATTGCCGTTAAAACAGTTTCGTATCTAATAATCTTATTTAAGAACGAACCTTTAATTTTATCATAAGCACCGTAACCTAAAACGATCGTTTTTTTAAATGAAAAATGCGATGTCATTTCCGAAATCCAGTTTTCAGAATTTGGACAACAATCGGCATCTGTGAACAATAAATATTCGTTTTTTGCAGCTTTAATTCCTAAGGTTAAGGCAAATTTTTTGTTTCCCCAAAACGCTTCGTTGTTTTTAACTTTGACTAATTTAATGAACGAATACTGTT
>JAULXA010000271.1:0-1988 GCA_032118875.1 Flavobacterium sp. | reverse complement strand
TTCGCGAAAACGGTATATTATGAATGAAAAAGAAAAGCGGGTTTTCATTGCTGAATATAGGCGAAATCGCGAAGAAAATTATCATTCCGAAAATGCGGTTTTATTAACTCAAAAATTCGGAACGATCGAAGAAAAAGCAACGGCGAAAATGATCTTTGAAACGCATGAAAAAGAGGGGTTTTTAAACTCGGAAAATGCAAGGTTGCGAAGTGAACTATTTAGAACGATTTGGGCGCGAATCGATCCTTTATTCGAAGAAATTATTTAATGAAATAATAAGAAATTATTTAAAGAAATAAGAATGAAAAAAGCAATTATTTAAATTAATAATCAAAAAAAACCCCCGACTTTCGACGAGGGCAAAGATTTTCTTTCGAACAATTAGAACGGTTCAAATATAGAATAATCTTTTCACTTGTGAAAGTTTGGGTAATTAATAACCTAAATTTTTAACAAATGGAAACAATTAAATTTTCTTTGTTTCATTCCGAAATCGGAATCAAAGAAACAAAACCGAAAAAAGAAATCGATCTCAAAAATCTGTTTCAAATTTTACAATCTGAAAAACTTATTGAATTAACGCAAGGTATTCGGACCGCTCCGAATGATTTGATTCGCGACGAGCTGAAATTGAAATTGCCATTTATAACGCCATTCGGAGCGTTTGAAATGCGCGATAAAACTAAAATCATTCATTACAATCAAAATTTAATCGCGTTCGATTTTGACAAATTAGAACCACATGAGATTGAGGACATAACAAAAAAAGCAAAGAAAACCCAAAATGTAATTTATTGCGGAATTTCGCCACGTGGGAAAGGGGTTAAAATGTTAATGTTATTCAATCATTCATTTGAACATGAAAACCACGCTACGAACCTGAAACACTACGCGAAAGATATTCTCAAAACAATAGGAATCGAAAACAATCCCGATCCCGCGCAATTTGGTTTATCGCAAGCTATGTTTTTAAGTCATGACGAAAACGCGTATTATAATTTATTCGCACTGGCAACGAATGAACCATTAGAACCCTTTAAACCAATAAGGGAAAAACACGCGCCGAAAATCATTATTGAAAGTCATTCCAGGATCGACAAATTTTTAATTGGATCGCTACGAAAGAAAGTTGAATTTTTAACGAACACGAACGAGGGCGCGCGCCATTCAGCAATATTAAATTGCCTTCAAATAATTGGTTTAATGAAATATTATTCGCCACATTTAGAAAACGAATTTAAAAGATCATTGAAACAAGCCGTAATCGTTATGTATGGAAACGAAGAAACTGCAATCGAAAACAATGCGCTCAAAACATTGGACGATATTTTTAATAAAGCCGAATGTAAAACACTCGATAAAATCGAAGAAATAATTAGCGACAATAATAACATTCAAATGGGTTTTCATTGCTTTGATAAAGGCGAAGAAATAACGCTAAAATCAGATTTAAATAAAGATCGTTTGTTTTGGAATTATAATAAAAAGATTTTCATTTGGCATTTAAACGACTATCCTTTAATAGCAAGGATTGAAGAAGAAAAAGAAACGATATTTAGGTTTGAAGTTTACGGAATCCCAACGAGGGCAAAAATTGAACGCCTGAATAAATTTTATTTCATCGATATTGAACTTTTGGCAAATGGTAAAATGATTTTGAACGGCGAAGTTTGGAACGGGGAATCAATCGAATTTTCACTTGTAAAAGAAACGTTATGAAAGAGGAACTACAAAGCGACATTTTAACAAGTGGGTTCGCGCATTTAGAAAATGAAGAAATCCCGAAAAGCAAAGAACAAACTAATTACGAAAGCAAAGCAAAGAAACATCGCGTTTTATTTAACGAGGTCATTCCATTGGACAAACCATGTATCGAAATAATCGAAGAAAACGAAAGTTTTTCATTTGCAAGGTTCGGAAACATTACAACGGTAACGGGGCAAAGCGGGGCGAAGAAATCGTTTTTTGTTTCAGCGATCGCGGGCGCG
>JAULXA010000270.1:0-1634 GCA_032118875.1 Flavobacterium sp. | reverse complement strand
CGGCAACCGGAATTTCCTTTTTCTTTAAATATTTTGAATATGCAATTCCAATTCCAACTAAAGCTCCAACTGTAGCGATAGCCATTAACATATAAGCTTGACCATCTAAATGATGCGCTTCATGCTTTTTGAATAATGGTGCTAAATAATGATTTAACCAACTGTTTCCTGGTAAGCTAATGGCTCCACCGATAGCAGCTAATGTTGCTAAAATTACTAATGGAACAGTTATTAATGCCGGACTTTCATGTAAATGATGTTTTTGTTCCTCCGTTCCTCTAAAGTCATTGAAGAAAGTTAAATACATCAAACGGAACATATAAAATGCTGTCATGATAGAAGCAATCGAACCGATAATCCATAAAGGAATATTTCCGTGGAAAGCTGTCATTAAAATTTCGTCTTTAGACCAGAATCCTGAGAAAGGAAAAATCCCAGAAATCGCTAAGGTAGAAATCATCATCGTCCAGAACGTAATTGGCATCACTTTTCTTAAACCACCCATATTTCTCATGTCTTGTTCTCCATGTAACGCGTGAATTACAGAACCTGAACCTAAGAACAAACAAGCTTTAAAGAAAGCGTGTGTAATTACGTGGAAAACTGCTACTTCATACGCTCCTAATCCTAATGCTAAAAACATTAATCCTAATTGCGAAACTGTAGAATAAGCTAATACTTTTTTAATATCGTTTTGAACTAAACCAATTGATGCTGCAACAATTGCTGTGATAGCACCAACAATAGCAATTACATTTTGAACATCTGGAGTTAAGTCGAATAAGAAATTCATTCTAGTAATCATAAAGATACCAGCAGTTACCATCGTTGCTGCGTGAATTAAGGCAGAAACAGGCGTTGGTCCTGCCATTGCGTCTGGTAACCAAGTTGCTAAAGGTAATTGTGCTGATTTTCCACAAGCTCCAATGAATAAACATAAAGCTGCGATTGATAATAGGCTAGGAGAGATTACATCTTTTCCTAATAATGCTTTTATTTCTAAGAAATCTAAAGTGCCAAATGTATGACCTAAGATAAAAATTCCAATTAAGAAACCTAAATCTCCAATACGGTTCATAATGAAAGCTTTTTTCGCAGCATCATTATAATCTTGGTTTTTATACCAAAATCCGATTAGTAAGTAAGAACATAATCCAACGCCTTCCCAACCAATGAACATGATTAGTAAGTTACTTCCAGCTACTAAAGTAATCATGAAGAATACGAACAAATTCAAATAAGAGAAAAATTTGTGCATATTTTCGTCTTCATGCATGTAGCTGATAGAGTAGATGTGAATTAAAGATCCAATTCCAGTTACAAACAACAACCATAAAACAGATAATTGATCGAATAAGAAAGAAAAATTAATTTTGATATTTCCGATTGAAAACCAATCTGCTAAATGAAAAGTAATTGCTTTTCCGTTAGCATTGATTTGAGAAAACAAACAAAGTGCACATAAAAACGAGATAACAACAGCTGTTGTTCCAATCACACCAGAAACTGTTTTTCCTAACTTTTTCCCTAAGAAAAGCGTAGTTAAAAAACCAACAAGTGGTGCAAATAATAAGAGTAATATAGTAGTATTCATTTCAGAATTATCCTTTTAGATTTTTTAAATTATCGATGTC
>JAULXA010000269.1:0-11227 GCA_032118875.1 Flavobacterium sp. | reverse complement strand
ACGAACAATTCCGTGAATACGTGAACCTTTCATTCCAACACAAGCTCCAACAGGATCAATTCTATCGTCATAAGAATCAACCGCTACTTTTGCTTTTTCACCAGGAATACGAACTACTTTTTTGATAGTAATTAAACCATCAAAAACCTCTGGAATTTCTTGTTCGAATAATTTCTCTAAGAAACTTGGTGCTGTTCTTGACATGATAATTTGAGGTTTATTACCTTTAAGCTCTACACTTTCGATAATTCCTCTAACGTTTTCTCCTTTTTTGAAGAAATCGTTTGGTATTTGTTTTTCTTTTGGTAAAATAATTTCATTTCCATCATCGTCCATTAAAACGACCATTTTAGGTCTTACGTGATGTACTTCCGCAGTATAAATATCTCCAATTAAATCTTTAAATTGCTTGTAAAGATTCGTATTGTCGTGTTCGTGAATTTTAGAAATCAAGTTCTGACGTAAAGCCAAAATGGCTCTTCTACCTAAATCGATTAACTTAACTTCTTCAGAAACTTCTTCACCGATTTCAAAATCTGGTTCAATTTTTCTTGCTTCTGTTAATGTAATTTCTTCATTTTCGAAATCTAAATCTTCATCAGCAACTACCACACGGTTTCTCCATATTTCCATATCTCCTTTATCAGGATTAATGATAATATCGAAATTGTCATCCGAACCATATTTCTTTTTTAACGCATTTCTAAACACATCTTCCAAAATTGCCATTAAGGTAACTCTGTCGATTAGTTTGTCGTCTTTAAATTCTGAAAATGAATCTATTAATGCAATATTCTCCATGTTATGCTTTATTTTTTAAAATGATATTATTACTACTGCTTCTTTTATATCTGTATAAGAAATCTTTAAAGTTTTTTCAACTGTAACTTTTCCTTTTCCAATTTCTTTAGGTTCTCTTGCGCTCCAAGTTAATGTTGCACCTTCCTCATCTGCCTCAGTTACCGTTCCTTCAACATCTCCTTGAGAAATTGTTTTCACTTTTAACGTTCTGCCGATATTTTTTTTATATTGTCTTACCAATTTTAACGGAGTTGACAAACCTGCTGAAGCTACTTCAATAGAAAACTCTACTTCTTCACCTTCTAACCCGTTGTCTAAAAACCGATTAACATTGATACAATCTTGCAAATTCACACCTGAATCCCCATCTAAAACAACGGAAATCTTGTTTGTTTCTGAAAAATCTAAATCAATCAAAAACAATTGTGGGTTCTCTTCTAACGCCTTGCCAAGCAAGTCTTTTACTTTTTCTTTAAATGTCATCTTTATAAAAAGAGGCACGCAATGCGTGCCTCATTATTTGGTTCATTACGAAATAACTGCGCAAATATACAACATTTTTTTTGAAATGCACAAATATTTCATTTTTCAAAAAAAGTTGAACAATTCCAAAATAATTTTGTAATTTTATATTTGTTAACAAACCGTAATTAAATTTAAACACAATGAAAACAATTTTAGTACCTACCGACTTTTCTAAACATGCCGAAAATGCTCTAAAAGTAGCCGCACAAATTGCCAAAAAAAATGATGGTGAAATTATATTATTACACATGTTAGAGTTATCTACTTCAGGAAATGATGCACTTCATACAGCTCATGATATTCCTGAATTAATGTTTTTTAAGAATAGTGCTTTAGAAAAATTAGAAGATTTAGAAAACGCAAGTTTTTTAGACGATGTAAAAGTTTCGAGTTTGGTGCAATTTAGTATGGCTTTTGAAGGAATTATAGAAAATGCCAAAAAACACAATGTTGATTTAGTAGTTATGGGCTCTCATGGCGCTAGTGGTTTTCACGAAATGTTTGTAGGTTCTAATGCAGAAAAAGTAGCAAGAAATTCTGAAATTCCTGTTTTGGTAATTAAAAAAGAAGAAGAAGACTTTAAAGTTGACACCCTTACATTTGCTTCAGATTTCTCTAAAGAGATTAAAAAACCATTTGAAAAAGTAGTGGACTTTGCAAAAAGTTTCGGATCTCATATCAATTTATTACACATCATTACACCAAATAATTTTAGCACAACAAGAGCTGCGGAAGAAAAAGTAAAAAGCTTTATTGAAGAATTCCATTTTTCAGACTATTCCACTCACATTTACAACGATATTAATGTTGAAAAAGGAATTTTACATTTCGCAAAAGATTCAAATACGGATATTATAGGAGTTTGTACTCATGGAAGAAAGGGAATATCTCACTTTTTAAACGGAAGCATCTCTGAAGATTTAGTAAACCACGCTAAAAGACCAGTTGTAGCTTTTAAAATATAAGTTCAAAAAACAATTAAATAAAAATCCCGTTCTGATTAAATCAGAACGGGATTTTTTATGTAATCAACCTAAATTTATTTGAAGAAACAGATCTCTCATAAAATAAAAAATCCCACTTTTTTCAAAGTAGGATTTTTTTGTTGGCTCACAAGGACTCGAACCTTGAATGACTGCACCAAAAACAGTAGTGTTACCATTACACCATGAGCCAATTATTTTGTAATTGCGAGTGCAAATGTAATATATATTTTTTTTCCTGCAAACATTTCTTTAAAAATTTTTAAGAAAATTTTAATTGCTTATCTCTTCAATAAATAGTTTCTTTGTAATCTAAATAAATTTAGCACAAATATGACTTCATTTAATTACAGCAAATGGAACACCTACTTAGGTTGGTTTGCTTTTATAATTGCATTAGTTACTTACACTTTAACTGTTGAACCTACTATGAGTTTTTGGGATTGTGGCGAATATATTGCAACTGCCGCAAAACTACAAGTAGGTCACCCACCAGGCGCACCTTTATACCAAATGATGGGCGCATTTTTTGCTATGTTTGCAACTGATGACACTCAAATTGCATTAATGATTAACATGAGGTCGGTTTTTTCAAGTGCATTTACTATTTTGTTCATATACTGGTCAACTTCAAAAATCATTAGAAAAATTGTTAAAGTTACTTCTGAATGGAATGATCAAACCTCAAAACTTACATTAGGAGCTTCGTTAATAGCTGCTTTGTCTTTTACTTTTACAGATAGCTTCTGGTATAATGCGGTAGAAGCTGAAGTATATTCAATGGCTTCTTTATTTATTGCTTTACTTTTTTGGCTTGGTTTGAAATGGGAAGAAGAAATGGAATCCGAAAGAGGAAACAAATGGTTAATTTTAATTTCTTTGGTAATCGGACTTTCATTCGGAGTGCACTTTATGGCTTTATTAGCTTTGCCTTCTATTGGAATGCTTTACTTTTTCAAGAAACAAAAAAATGTTACAACTAAAAATTTCATTATTGCCAATGTGGTAATTTTGGCAATTTTAATGTTCATTTTTAAATTTTTACTTCCATATACGTTATCTTTTTTCGCAAAAACGGAAATTTTCGCAGTAAATTCACTTGGATTACCTTTCAATTCAGGAACTATACTTGCATTTATACTTATTGTTGCTGGATTTTATTTCGGATTATCTTACACTAAGAAAAAAGGTTTAGTTACTTACAACACACTATTATTGTGCGTGTTATTTATATTAATTGGTTTCTCAACTTGGATTATGTTACCGGTTAGAGCCAATTCTAACATTAACATTAATGAAAACAAACCAAGTGATGCGGCCGAAGTTTTAGCATATTACAACAGAGAGCAATACGGTGAAACAAAATTGTTTTATGGCCCTCAATATTCAAATGTTTACGCTGGTGCAGATGCAGATGATCCGTATTCAGATGACAAACCCAACTATGAAAGAGACGAGAAAACAGGCAAATATGTAATTACAAATAACTACAAAGACGCCAATCATAATCCAAACTCAGATCATAATGCGTTTCTTCCAAGACTTTGGAGTGAAGAACACGCAAAAAACTACATGACTTTTACAAAACCATTAGAGTTTAGTATCAATCACGAAGCTTTTTATGATGAAGAAACAGGTGAAACGAATGAAGACAAGCTAGGGCAATTTACTGAAATTGTTTCCGATTTTAGAAGTCAATTCGCATCAAACAAATTAGGTTTAGACGAATATGAAGATTTCTTAAAAACATATGGCGATTATTTAACAATTGAAAAACCATCGTTTTCAGACAATATGAAATTTATGTTTGAATATCAGTTTGGCTACATGTATTTCCGTTACTTAATGTGGAATTTCGTTGGAAGACAAAATGATGAACAAGGAAATTATGAAAGTTTAGAAGGAAACTGGTTGAGTGGAATTGGATTCATTGACAATTTACATTTAGACAATCAAGATGCATTAACTACCGATATGAAAAACAACAAAGGTAGAAACGTATATTTCTTTTTACCTTTTATTTTAGCTGTTATCGGAATGGTGTATCATGCTAAAAAAGAATGGAAATCGTTTTATGTTTTACTTTTACTCTTCTTGTTTACGGGATTGGTTTTAAAGGTTTACTTAAACGAAAGACCTTTTGAACCAAGAGAAAGAGATTATGCGTTAGTAGGTTCGTTCTATATCTTTGCGATGTGGATTGGTGTTGGAATTTATGCTATTTATCAATACATTTTAAAATATGTAAATCCGAAAGTAGCTTTACCAGCGGTTTTAGCCACTACATTATTGGCTTCGCCAGTCGTTTTAGCTTCTCAAAACTGGGACGATCACGACAGAAGTGGAAAACACACTGCGGTTGCGATGGCAAAAGCGTATTTAGATTCTTGTGAACCCAATGCGATTTTATTTACGATTGGTGACAACGACACGTTCCCGATGTGGTATTTACAAGAAATTGAAGGTTACAGAACCGATGTTCGAATTGTAAACACCAGTTTATTAGCTACAGATTGGTATATTGATGAAATGAAAGTGAAGTCGAACAAATCTGATGCGTTACCTATTTCGTTTACACACGATCAATATGTAGGTGATAAGAGAAACTATTGTTTGTTTGACGAAAGAACAACGGATACCTTAGATTTAAACTTAACGTTAGATTTCTTAAAAGACGATCGTTCGAAAAGAGAAATGAAAAACGGACAATTTGTACATTTTTACCCAAGTGAAAACTTAAAAGTTAAAATTGACAAGCAACAAATCATTAAAAACAAAGTGGTTTCTCCAAGATACAATGATTCTATTGTAAACGAAATTCATTTAAAATTAAAAGGCGGTGCACTTTATAAAAACAGAATCTTAATGTTAGATATTTTTAACGAAAATAACTGGAAAAGACCTATTTACTTTTCTCCAGGAAGTTTCGGTTCTGACGATTACATTTGGATGAAAGAATACCTTCAATTAGACGGAATGGTTTACAAATTAGTTCCAATTCGAACAAAATTAGAAGAAGGAAATGCTTATGATATGGGTTATATCGATACAGATAAAGCGTATAACATCATCAACAAATGGACTTGGGGAAATTCGGCTAGCCCTGAAATTTATCACGATCCAGAAACCCGTAAAAATGCTTTGTCTTATAGAAACAATCTTTCTCGTTTGATGATGGCTTTAATTGAAGAAAAGAAATTTGACAAAGCGGAAAAAGTAATTCAAATTGCCATGAAAAACATGCCAATTGATTACTTTGAATATTACACAACTGTAGAACCTTTTGCGGAAGGATATTACAAAATTGGTAAACCAGAAGAAGCAAGAAAAATCTTAAATCAATTGATTAAGAAATACCAAGAGAAAATTACGTTCTTTAATTCGCAATCTGAAAAACAAAAAGCGTTTTACAGAATGGAAATTTATAGAGAAATAGAAATTTATCGTTCGCTATTATTGCTAGCTCAAGAAAATGGAGATTTAGAATTTTACAACACACAACGCGTTAAATTCAACAACTTCAACAACATGATGGGCGAATATAAACGCGAAGCAGAATAAAACCAAAGCCACTTTCGAGTGGCTTTTTTTTATAAGACAAAAATTTATAAAAAAGTTTACAACTCTGAGTTTTAGGTGTCAACTAACCTGTTAAGTAGCAATTATAGAAGTATTTAGCAGAATTTTATAACATTCAAAATCGTTTAAATTTTATCTTTGGAAGTAATTCAAAACTTAAAATCATGAACATTAAAAGACTTTTTGGCGCATTATTAACACTTCTTGGAATTGCTGGCCTAATTTATACCGCATTTGTATTTACTTCTACTTCTGGAAGTGAACGTGACATTAAATCCTTAATCATTTATGGCGTATTAGGTGTCATATTTTTTATAGCAGGTATTGGACTTGTAAAAACAACAAAGGACGAATCTTAAGATTATTTAAAAAAAATCCCAAACCGCTAAAAGAAATAGTCTGATTAGCGGTTTTTGTTTTTATATTAAAAACAGAAAATCTTATAGGTTTAAAAATAAAAAACAACTTAAGACGTAAAGGAACTTAAAACTTTATTACTTTTGGGTTGTCCAATGGCAAAAATTCCTAAAATATTAAAATTTCTATTTTTCAATCAGATTTGGAACCTTCCGAATACTGAAAATACTGTTTATTTAACTTTTGACGACGGACCTACTCCAGAAATCACCGAAAAAGTTTTAGCAATTTTAGAAAAACATCAAATTAAAGCTACTTTTTTTTGTATTGGAGATAATGTAAGGAAATATCCAGAAATCGTTCAGAAAATCATCTCTAAACACCATTCTGTAGGCAATCACACCTATAGTCATTTGAAAGGATGGAAAACACCAACTAAAACTTACATTAGCAATACGGAAGCTTGTGAAATCAAACTGAATTCACTTTTCAAAATCAGAAATTCGAAGTTATTTCGTCCACCTTACGGAAAAATTACGCCATGGCAATCTTATAAATTACGAAAATTGGGCTACAAAATAATTATGTGGGACGTGTTGAGTAAAGATTATGATAGCAATCTTTCACCAGAAACATGTTATGAAAACGTAGTTAACAATATGACTTCAGGAAGTATAATTGTATTTCACGATAGCGTAAAAGCACAAAAAAACGTACTCAATAGTTTAGAAAAAACGATTGAAACTTTAAAAAGTAAAGGATTTAATTTTGATAAAATCGCCTAAGCTTGTTCTTGAATAAGAGTAATTAAAGTATTCGCATCAAATTCACCACTTTGTCTCCAAACCATTTGCCCATCTTTATAAATCATAAAAGTTGGCAAACCTTTAATACGTAGTGCTTCCGCTAATTCTTTATTTTTATCTACATCAATTTTAATCACTTTTGCTTTATCGCCTAAGGCAGCAGCAACGTGACGAATTGTTTCATTCATAGTAATAGATTGCTCGTGCCATTCCGTAAAAAAATCAATTAATACGGGTACTTGTGCATCTATAAGTTCTCCAAATTTCGACATAGACCGAAGTGTTTATTAAACAAATGTAAAAATTATTTTAATATATCAAACAAATATGCAGACTTTTTAAGTGATTACGCCTCTTTTTTGGTTTTTTTTAACTCTATTACCGTGATTTCTGGCATAATTCCAACTCTTCCTGGATACGCATGAAAACCAAATCCTCGATTTACATAGATATATCTTCCTGCATTTTCATATAAACCTGCCCATTGTTTGTACACATATTGCACCGGACTCCATTTGAACCAACCTGGAATTTCAATTCCAAATTGTAAACCATGTGTATGACCAGATAAGGTTAAGTGATAATGTGTATCGTGATTTTTGATTTCATTTTCCCAATGACTTGGATCGTGACTCAAAACTATTTTAAAATCTTCTGGTTTTGTATTAGCAGTAGCTTTTTTCAAATCGCCTTTTTTACCGAAATGAACACCCCAATTTTCTACACCAACCAAAACAATTTCACTTGAACCTTTTTTAAGTTTTACGTTTTCGTTCATTAATAAATTGAAATCTATTTTTTGGTGAATTGCTTTTACATCTTCAAAATTTTGATTTTCCTCTTTATCAGAATCCCATTCAAAATATTTACCATAATCATGATTTCCTAAAATAGAATATTTCCCTAGTTTTGGGTTATATAATCCTTTGAAAGTATCAATCCAAGGATCCATTTCTTTAGCGTGTGTATTCACAATATCGCCAGTAAACAACAACAAATCCGAGTTTTGTTCATTAATTAAATCTATGGCGTATTTAATTTTATCTGTGCTGTTATCAAAACTTCCACTATGAATGTCTGAAATTTGTGTAATGGTTGTTCCGTCAAATTCTTCTGGTAAATCATCAAAAAATATTTGTTGTCTTATGACTTTGAAATTATACTTTCCAATCGTCATTCCATAAAGTAACGAACTAAAAGGAATAGCTGCAATTCCTAAAGCAATCTGACTTACAAACCTTCTCCTTGGGCTAAAAAACTGCTCTCTTTCCTCATCCACGAAACTCATAATACAAGCTTCAACTAAACGCGAAATATCTTCTATAAATAAAACCAGGAAGATTAAGATTTTAGGAATATATGTAATCATCGCTAAACCAATAATAAACAAAGTAGTTTTTGTTTGTCCTTTACCTCTTTCGAAATTCATAAAAGAATATACAATAAAAAGCATCAGAACTAAAGAAACTATTAAGTAAACCATCAACATCCATTTGTTTTTGGTTATGGTTTTAATTGCTTGAAACGAATAGAATTCAACAACTAACAATATAAGTAACGGTATTAAACCTTTCATTTTTTTAAATTTTTCACAAAGTAACTAACTCATTCACAATTAACATAAATATTTATTGAAATTTAACAAAGATTTTTTATTTAAAGAATTGTATTTTTACCATCGAATAAATAAAAAATCATTTATGTCACAAAAACGCTTATTTCTTTTAGACGCTTACGCACTTATTTTTCGCGGATATTATGCTTTTATAAAAAACCCAAGAATCAACTCAAAAGGCATGGATACTTCTGCCATTATGGGATTCATGAATGCCTTAATGGATGTAATTAAACGAGAAAAACCAGATCATTTAGCGGTTGCTTTCGATAAAGGGGGAAGCACGTTTCGTTTGGAAATGTTTGAACAATATAAAGCCAACCGTGATGCGACGCCAGAAGCTATAAAAATTGCGGTGCCTTTTATTCAAGAGTTATTAAGCGCCATGCACATTCCAATTATTGAAGTCGCTGGTTTTGAAGCCGATGATTTAATTGGAACCATTGCAAAACAAGCCGAAAAAGAAAACTATAAAGTTTTCATGGTGACACCTGATAAGGATTTTGCTCAGTTAGTTTCCGAAAATATATTTATGTATCGTCCAGCACGAATGGGTAACGATATTGAAATTTGGGGAATTCCAGAAGTACAAGCGAAGTTTGAAGTCGAACATCCATTACAAGTAATCGACTATTTAGGAATGATGGGTGACGCGGTAGATAACATTCCAGGTTTACCAGGAGTTGGTGAAAAAACTGCGAAAAAATTATTAGCGGAATTCGGTTCGATGGAAAACCTTTTAGACAACACAGATAAACTAAAAGGCGCCTTAAAAACTAAAATTGAAGCTAATAAAGAACAAGGGATTTTATCTAAGAAGTTAGCCACAATTCTATTAGATTGCCCAGTAACTTTTGATGAAAAAGATTATGAATTATCTACACCAGATGTAGAAAAAACAGATGCGTTATTTATGGAATTAGAATTCCGTCAAATGAAAGCGCAGTTTGATAAATTATACAATCCAGCAGCAACTTCGGAAGAAACTACTTCAGATACTCCCGTTTTAAAGAAAGCACCCGTTAAGAAAACGAATGATGAACAATACGATTTATTCGGTTTTTCTGATGCGGAAGAAGTTACAGAAACGCACACTTCGTATTATGCGACTTTAGAAAATACGGAACATTTTTACCAAAACGTACAAGGTGATTTGCCTACAAAGATGTTCATTCAAAATTTATTAAATCAAACTTCGGTTTGTTTTGATACGGAAACGACGGGTTTAGATGCTTTAAATTCGGAATTAGTTGGTTTGGCGTTTTCTTGGGAAAAAGGAAAAGGATTTTATGTACCATTTCCAGAAAATCAGGAAGAAGCACAAATTTTAATCGACAAATTCAAACCCTTTTTCGAAAACGAGAACATTGAAAAAGTCGGACAAAATATTAAATACGATTTAAAAATTTTATCTCGATACGGAATTGAAGTCAAAGGAAATTTATTCGATACGATGATTGCCCATTATTTGATCAATCCAGATATGCGTCATAATATGGATGTTTTGAGCGAAACGTATTTGAAATATTCGCCGAAATCTATTACCGAATTAATTGGTAAAAAAGGGAAAAATCAAGGCAACATGCGTGATATTCCATTAGATGACATCAAAGAATATGCTGTTGAAGATGCCGATGTGACGATTCAATTGAAAAATCATTTCTTACCGATTTTAGAAAAAGTGGGTACGAAAAAATTATACGATGAAATTGAAATTCCGTTAGTTCCGGTTTTAGCCGATATGGAAAAAGAAGGAATTAATTTAGATGTTGATTTCTTGAAGAAAATGTCAGTTGAAATGACAGCAGAAAGTAAAGCTTTAGAACAAAACATATATGAAACTGCTGGCGAAACGTTCAATTTAGCTTCTCCAAAACAATTGGGTGATGTGTTATTTGACAAAATGAAAATTGGCGGTGCGAAACAAAAGAAAACCAAAACCGGACAATACGCAACTGGTGAGGAAATTTTGAGTTATTTAGCCAACGACAATCCGATTGTAAAAGACATTTTAGAATGGCGTCAAATGGTGAAATTACAAAGTACTTATATTGATGCATTACCGAATCAAGTAGATCCAAAAACAGGTCGCGTTCACACCGATTATATGCAAACAGTTGCGGCGACTGGTCGTTTGAGTTCTAACAATCCGAATTTACAAAACATTCCAATTCGTACCGAAAGAGGAAGACAAATTAGAAAAGCCTTTATTGCAAGAGATGAGAATTACACGTTAGTTTCTGCCGATTATTCTCAAATTGAATTGCGAATTATCGCAGCTTTATGTGGTGAAGAAAATATGATTGAAGCATTCAGAAATAACGAAGACATTCATAAAAGTACCGCTGCAAAAGTATTTAACATTCCGTTAGAAGAGGTAACCAAAGAACAAAGAAGTCATGCTAAAACAGTCAACTTCGGAATTATTTATGGGGTTTCTGCATTTGGATTGAGCAATCAAACGAATTTATCTCGTAAAGAAAGTGCCGAATTGATTGATGCGTATTACAAAACCTATCCGAAATTAAAATCGTTTATTTCTGATCAAGTCGATTTTGCAA
>JAULXA010000268.1:0-5523 GCA_032118875.1 Flavobacterium sp. | reverse complement strand
TTCTTGTTACACAAGCTGTTGTAGAAGTATAAATTCCACCTACAGTATAAACTGTTCCATTTGCAGACCAAGTATATGAATCACATGCTGAAATAGTTTCTGTTGGTAAAGTTGAACTTGGTGTGATAGTTAAATCTAACGTTCTTGTTACACAAGCTGTTGTAGAAGTATAAATTCCGCCTACAGTGTAAACTGTTCCATTTGCAGACCAAGTATATGAATCACATGCTGAAATAGTTTCTGTTGGTAAAGTTGAACTTGGTGTAATGGTTAAATCTAACGTTCTTGTTACACAAGCTGTTGTAGAAGTATAAATTCCACCTACAGTATAAACTGTTCCATTTGCAGACCAAGTATATGAATCACATGCTGAAATAGTTTCTGTTGGTAAAGACGAAGTCGTATTGATTGTTAAATCTAACGTTCTTGTTACACAAGCTGTTGTAGAAGTATAAATTCCACCTACAGTGTAAACTGTTCCATTTGCAGACCAAGTATATGAATCACATGCTGAAATAGTTTCTGTTGGTAAAGTTGAATTTGCTGTTACTGTTACTGTAGAAGCACTAGATAAAACAGAACCGCACGCACCTGTTACTAAAACAGTATAACTTCCTGAATCAGCTACAAGAGCAGAAGGAATTGAATATGTCGCCGATGTTGCTGATGGAATATCAACAGTATCTTTTTTCCATTGGTAAGTTAAAGCTGTACCTGTTGCAACAACAGATAAATTAACCGCTGTATTTTCACACACAGAAATTGGTGTTACAGGTTGTGTTGTAATAGCTGGTGCTACACATGGAGTAATATTTAACACATAATCTTCCACTTCACCATAAGTTGTTCCAACACCAAGCGGACTACAAGCTGGAGTTGTATTTGAACCTCCTTCTAATAAAACAACTCGCATTAATACATTTCCTGTTACTGAAGTTACTGGAATAGTAATGTTTCCTGTAACAGTTGAAATTGTTGGAATAGCTGGAGAAGTTGCACCAGTTGTTGGACCGCCAGAAAATGCTCTTTCCGCAGGTAAATCAAAAACTCCATTACCGTTATAGTCAATAAATACATTTGCATATGCTGCATAAAATGTAGTTCCACTAGTAACTTGACTTAAGCTAAAAGCTGTAGATGCACCTTGAACGATATTTGTTGCTGGTAAACCTGTAAAACTTGTATATGCATTTACTGCAGTTGGATTACTGTAAATTGGAGTTGCCGAACCATTATTTAAAGAACCGAAAGTAACATTACCAATTTCAGAATCTAATGTACTAATAACAGCTGCAGGACAGAAACAGTTTACCAAAGCATTCATAGTTACTTGAACTGGGACAGTAGTACTAGTTGCCCCACCATTAGTACATGTTACAACACACTGATAAAAAGTAGCTGCTGTTTGAGATGCTGAATAAGTTGCACTAGTTGCAGGTACTATATCTGTATATGGCGCAATTCCATCTGGAGAAGATTGCCATTGGTAGGTAATACCTACACCAGAAGTATTTCCTGCTAACGATAAATTGAAAGGTGTTCCTGAACAAGCAGAAGTTGGACTAACTACAGTACCGGCAGTTGGCGTACCAGAACAAGGCAATGTAATAGTAACATTATCTAAACCAATATCAAACGAACCATTATCTCCAGTTCCTCTAAATCTGATTATTGAAGTAGCGGAAACAGATGCTATAGAAGCAGTAATATTCGTCCAAACTGTTACAGCAGTTGTTGGCGGAGCTATAACAGGTACTGTAGTGATAGGATTGAATGTTAATCCACCATCTTCAGAAAGTAAAACATCTAATTGATCTACTCCTGTACTTGGTGCAATATACCAATAAGAAAGTTGTTTTGTTCCCGGAGTTGATAAGTCCACATATAGATCTAACATCCCTTGTGTTCCAGCTGGGGAAGTGTTAAATGAGTGAAAACGTGCTGATCTTAAACCATCTTGAGAAATTGGGCTATATGCACCTGAAGTTCCAAGCCAACCACTTAATGTAGTAGTTGTATTATCTGCTCTCCAAGAAGCATCAGCATCGGCAGCACCTCTTATCATTCTCCATGAATTATTTGGAGTATCTTGACCTAAAGGAGCAACAACGCAACTAGTTGTCCAAGTTGTTTCAAAACTTTCTGACAAAGGAATAGTTGCATAAACTGCTGAATTAACAGTAACTTGAACAGGTGTTGAAGTTGATGAAAAACCAGATGCAGTACATGTTACAACACATCTGTACCAAGTTGATACTAAAGGAAATGCATTATAACTAGCTGAATTAGCTCCAGCAATAGGATTATATGCAACGTTATTTGCAGAAGATTCCCATTGGTATGTATTATTTAAAGTAGTGTAAGAAACATCTAAAGTCAAAGAAGTTGAAGCTCCTGCACAAAAATTATTATTTGAAGTTAGTGTATTTGCTAGAGCTGGTGTACCAGTACAAACTGGTGTACTTGAAACTCCTTCAAACTCATCTGCTCCAATATCAGGTGCAGAACCTGTTCCTATATAACCAATATTTCCTTGACGAATGTTATTGTCAAAATCGGTTATTACAGATCCAATTGCAGTACCTCCACTTTCTATAGCTGTTGGAGCCACAGTATCAATATGTAAAAAAGTTGCATCAACACCATTAGTAGAAACAAACGTAGGGATTTCACTAATAGCTAATGTTTCTCTTGGAGTAACTCTAGCTTTGAAAGCAGCTAATGTTTGGTCACTATTTGTTCCATCATAAAAAATAAGATTAGCTACACTAGGTGTTCCAGCATAAAATAAGTTATTATTTGATGCATTATTATAAGCAGTTAAAACAGCCGTTGATCTTCTGTAAGCCGCAGTAAAACCGGTTCCATTTGCAACTGAAGTGTTAATAAAAATATTATTTTTTAGATCCAAATTAACTACCGAAGAAGTATTAAATGCACTTGTACCAAAATTTACACCTGTGCTTGTCGCGTTAATTCTAACAGTATTATTGTATATATTAGCATTTGTAGAAGCAACATCAATACCTCTTATAGCATTTGCTAAGTTTGCAGCAGACGCTCTTAAATCACCAATTATATTATTATAAATTGTGTTAGTTGTTCCGCCAGAAATATTCATACCATAAACGGTTACCCCTGTACTTGATGAAGACAAATTATATATTTTATTATTAAATATCGTATTTGTTGTTCCTCCACCTTGAAAAAAACCTGTAATTGCACCACCAGTACCACCAGTTGAACCAGTACTATTTAAAGCATATATTGTATTACCGCTTGCTGAAAGATTTCCTACTGAAAAACTTATACCTGCAAAAGTAGCGCCACCTACTCCACCAGCAGTGGTACTAAAATTATAAACTTGATTATTGTTACAAGTATGTGTACCTGTAATTGTATTGATTCTAATTCCATTTATTGTACCTGTTGTTGGTGTAGATAAATTACGAATAATATTACTTGAAATATTTATTAATGTTGCTGAATTCGCATCAAAAATACCATCTATACTTCCTGTAGAAGCAACTGTAGAATAACTAATATTTTCTACTAAATTACCTGTACAAGTCCATAAACCAACAGGAGTAGCTGCTTTCACTCCTCTGAATGTACCACTAGCTCCAGTTCTTACGATATTTGAAACTATATTATTATTAGTATTCAAAGTTCCGCCTGGCGAACCTCCTTCAATCATAAGCCAAGTTCCCGTTCCTGCTAAATTTACAGCTGAAATTTGAGAAACAGTATTTGAATTTATATTAACTGTATTTGCAGTTGATGAATTTATGATACCGTTAATTGTATTTCCAGCCGCTGCAACATTTGGATATCCAATTGCAATGTTGTTGTTATTAATATTGATTGTATTTGATGCAGCAGTACTACCAGCACCATTACTAATAGCATCTAATTGAGAAGTAGTTGCACCACTTTGTACAGAAATAATATTATTATTAATATTTAATGAAGCAGATGTTCCACCTGAAGTAATAATACCTCTTAATGTAGAAACGTGATTTACTCCAGAACCATTATTATTATTTATCGTATTAAATGACGCATTCGCACTCCATTGATCAACAATTCTAATACCCGCAGAAGGATTTGCAGCCGCAGCAGCTCCTCCAAAATTTAATATGGTATTTCCAGTTGTTAATGAAAGTCCTCCTATATCATTATTTGTATCCGCTAATGTAAAAGGTGTTGTAGCTGCAAAACCTCGTAATACAATTCCGTAATTACCACCATTTATTGTGTTGCTATAAAATCTATTGTTAGAACTTGCACCCGAAGCAGCAGTAACTGTCACTACAGTTGTTGAAGCTAAAGCAGTTGAATTCATCATTGCTATACCAACAGCACCCTCAACCATTGGAGCAGTTGACGCAGCATTATTAACACGTTGCATGTTAAATATACAATTTTGTATAGTATTATTATTACAACCATCTGTTCCAGAAAGCTTAAACATACCTAATCCCACCTCCATTGATGCTGGATTTGTTACATTGGTATCTGTAAATGCTACACCATCTATGGTTACATAATCTACACCAACTAACTTTAAAATACCATCTGGAACAGCACTTGCAGGAGTAGCAGTTCCTACACCAGCATTCAATATTGTTGCACTTCCTGCTCCAATAATTGTTATGGTGTTAGTCGCGTTTAAAACCGGATTTAAAGTTGCACTACCTAATAATAAACCAGTTGCAGGAGTAGTTTCAGTTCCAGCTGCTAATGTTAAAGTAATTGGTCCCGACATTGCGCTTACTGCATTTAAATCGGTTAGTGCATTTGCAAGTGAAGTATAACTTGCTGCTAAGTTTGGCGTGGTGTTTGTGTTATTTGTGACATTAACAGCAATTTGAGCGTTAACATTATTCACAAATAAACAAAACATCATCACTAAAAACATAAATACCTTTTTGGTACCTATCGTTTTTACAAAAAAGTAAAATTTTTTCATAAATTTATGGATGTTTGTTAAAAATTTTTAAAATGTTAACTAAAGTAATGATTATATAATCAAAGCGCTACAGTGTGTCGGCAAAAACATCAAATCATCGACGAAATACATAAAAAAGCAAAAAACCTCTAAATTGAGAGGTTTTTTGCTTTTAATAGAATAAGATTTTCTATGAAATAAAAAAAGGCAGTTTAAAATTTTAAACTGCCTTCAACTTTAATATACTTGTAATCCTAACTTACTTTTTAATAATCAAGAACTCACTACGTCTGTTTTGCGCGTGTTGTTCTTCGGTACAGTCTGTACAAGCAACTTTTGGTTGGGTTTCTCCCATTCCGCTTCCTGTAATTCTGTTTTTAGCAATTCCTTTTGACACAATGTATTGAACCGTAGATTTTGCTCTTCTGTCTGATAATTTCATGTTATAATTATCTGCTCCACGGTTATCTGTGTGTGATTTTGCATCAATAATCATGTTTGGAAATTCATTCATTACTTTAACCAATTTATCTAACTCTTCAGCACCTTCCGCTGTAATGTTAGATTTGTTG
>JAULXA010000267.1:0-10038 GCA_032118875.1 Flavobacterium sp. | reverse complement strand
ACATCTGAAGGGTTCCCCATGGCAATTTTTTCAACTTTTTCTGGTTCTGGAATGGTAACTTCTATCAATTCTTTATCTTTTCCGCAACTAACAAAACCTACTATTGTCGCAAATGTTAGTACTAGAATTCTATTTTTCATATGACATGTTATTTAGATTTACACAAAAATAAAAAAAGATAAACATTACTGTCTATCTTTTAACATTTGATTTATAATTTCAATGTATTTTTCTTTGGCTTGGTCTGCACTAAGATGCCTAACTTGCATCCATGCATTTTGTTTAAAAGCAGTAATCACTTCATCAGATTCATAACCGTGATGACTGTAACTTATGTTTTCCGAAAGAGCCTGTTTGTAGTAGGCATAAAGCACTAGCTGTACATCTTGCGGTACAGAAGTTTTAGGAATTTTTTCGTTGGCATTTCGAATCGCTTCCTGGAATCTTTCATCTAACGACAATTTACTCATTTATTTTTTACTAATTACAGTTTTGTTACCGATTGCTTTATCTCCTAGTTTTACGTTAATTTCTGTTCCTATAGGGAAATATAAATCCACACGAGAACCAAATTTAATAAAACCAGCATCTTTTCCTTGAACGACTCTCATACCTTCAACAGCATAATTTACAATTCTTTTGGCTAATGCACCAGCAATTTGTCGGTACATAATTTCTCCATACACTCTGTTTTCTATAACTACTGTAGTTCTTTCGTTTTCTTCACTAGCTTTTGGATGCCATGCTACTAAGAACTTACCAGGATGATATTTGCTATATTTTACGATACCATTTAAGGCGTATCTTGTAACGTGAACGTTAATTGGCGACATGAAAATAGAAACCATTAATCTTTTATCTTTAAAATATTCTGGTTCAAAAACTTCTTCAATAACGACCACTTTCCCATCAACTGGTGCTAATACGTGATTGTCACTGTTGTCTGCAATTCTTGTTGGATCTCTAAAAAACTGAAGAATCATGATTAAAAGAAACAGTAATGTACATTGCACAATTATGCGAATAACAGTTTGGTCATGTAGTAAATAATCAACACCAAAAATACCCAAAACGGTAATTAAAGTTGAAATTAAAATGATTTTAGATCCTTCGGGATGAAATTTAAGCATAATTAAAATAAATTAAATATAAAATATATAAAAACGGAACCACAAATATAACGCTATCTAATCGGTCTAAGATTCCACCGTGACCTGGCATGATGTTTCCGCTATCTTTTACTCCGGCTTCTCTTTTGAATTTAGATTCTACTAAATCGCCAAGAGTGCCAAATAATGCAATTACAATTGCTGTAATAATCCACAAAGTTACGTTAAAAAAAGTATAAAATTGACTAATTATTATAGAAGCAAGTATGGTGAAAATCATCCCGCCGATAAAGCCTTCAATGGTTTTTTTGGGCGAAACTCTTTCAAGTAATTTGTGTTTTCCTATTGATTTACCTACTAAATAAGCAAAGGTATCGTTACACCAAATCATGATGAAAATAGCCAAAACAATTTCGTATTTAGCTGGACTTATAAAATTTGGAAGGGATAATAATAAAATAAAAGGTAAAGTAATGTATAGGAATAAATGACTATAGGTTTTATGATATTTATGAAACGATTTGTTATTGAATAAATTGAACAACAATAATATATTGAATACGACACAACCGGAAGCAATGTAAATTAAATTTGTGGGTGGAAGTTGACTAATGAAAAACAACACTGAAATTAAAATGCCTCCTATGGCAAATAAATAATAGTATTTATAATTGGTCATTTTAGAAAACTCATAAATACTTAAACACATAAATACCGTGAATAAAATATGAAAAGTAATTGGCGAAAAAAGGGTGCAAAATATAAGTAATGCAATATAAACTGCACCACTAGTTGCTCTTGTAAGATTTTCACTCATTATTATAAATCTTCAATTAGAATTAAGTATAAGTTTTTGTGGCAACTACCATAGTGAAGAAAGTCTTCTTCCTTAGTTTTTTCAAAATACTTAATTGCAGTAATATTTGTTGGGTATTCTTTGTCGTATTTGTTTTTGATGCTTCTTAAACTATCACCTTTTGTCATAGTTAATTGGCTAGTGGAAGCAAATACAATAATATTAGTCGGTAATTCATCTATTTTGTGTTGTTTTAATTGTTTCGATGAGAATAGGATAGAACCTTCATCGGCAATTAGGTTTTCACAAGATGTAAAGAAGAAAGTTGGATTTGGTGCGTTTTTGTATTCTAATCTGTTTTCGTCTAAAAAGTGAAATAATCGTGAATCGAAGCATTTTACTTGACTTTCAAACCAATCATTTTCTTCTAAGATATTTTCAAAGTTATCGTGAACCTCACTCATACTAGAACAATAAATAAATTTTCCACCATTATTTTTAAAGTTAATGGTAAATAATTCGTCTACTGGCGTATTAATGTCCGGTGTATATTGGCTTTTATTAACGTTTTTCTCCGTATTATCGGTGTCGTCTTGGTTGCCAAATATTTTTTTGAAAATATTCATTTTAGATCGGTCAACTATTCTTAAGCATCAAATATAAAAAAATCTTAACTTAAAATTACTTCTAGGTTAAGATTTTTTATACAATAGATTGTTAATAACTTATTCTGCTATGTTTTCTGAGTTAGATTCTGAATCAGATTTAGAAATAATCTCTGTCATGGTTTCAGGTTTATCTTCCTCAATATCAAAAGGTCTCTTTCCGAAAATAGTTTCTAAGTCGTCTTTAAATATAACTTCTTTGTCGATTAAAATAGCTGCTAATGCTTCTAATTTTGTTCTGTTTTCCGTTAAAATAGAGATCGCTCTTTGGTATTGTTCTTCTATTAAACCAGATATTTCCGCATCAATTACTTTTGCAGTATCATCTGAATATGGTTTTGAAAAATTATAATCCGATTGCCCTGAAGAATCGTAATACGTAATATTTCCAATTTTATCATTTAAACCATAAACCGTAACCATTGCACGAGCTTGTTTGGTTACTTTTTCTAAATCTGAAAGCGCACCAGTTGATATTTTATCGAAAACTACTTTCTCAGCAGCTCTACCGCCCATTGTAGCACACATTTCGTCTAACATTTGTTCTGTCCTTACGATTTGTCTCTCTTCTGGTAAATACCAAGCAGCACCTAAGCTTTGTCCACGAGGAACAATAGTAACTTTCACTAATGGAGCGGCATGTTCTAACATCCAACTTACAGTTGCGTGACCCGCTTCGTGAATAGCAATGGCGTGTTTTTCTGCTTTTGTAATAATTTTATTTTTCTTTTCTAAACCACCAACAATTCTGTCAACAGCATCTAAGAAATCTTGTTTATCTACAGCTTTTTTATCTTTTCTTGCAGCAACTAAAGCAGCTTCATTACAAACATTGGCAATATCAGCACCAGAAAAACCAGGTGTTTGTTTCGCTAAAAACTCCACATCTAATGTTTCCGATTTTGTAATTGGTTTTAAATGTACTTCAAAAATAGCAGCACGTTCTCTAACATCTGGTAAGTCAACATAAATTTGTCTGTCAAAACGTCCAGCACGCATTAATGCTTTATCTAAAACATCAGCTCTGTTGGTTGCAGCTAAGACAATTACGTTAGAATTTGTACCAAATCCGTCCATTTCTGTTAGTAGCTGATTTAAAGTGTTTTCTCTTTCATCATTACTTCCAGACATGTTGTTTTTTCCACGAGCTCTACCAACAGCATCAATTTCATCAATGAAAATAATGGCAGGTGCTTTGTCTTTGGCTTGTTTGAATAAATCTCTTACACGAGAAGCTCCAACACCTACGAACATTTCCACAAAATCAGAACCTGATAAAGAGAAGAATGGCACGTTAGCTTCACCTGCAACAGCTTTGGCTAATAAAGTTTTTCCTGTTCCTGGAGGTCCAACTAATAAGGCTCCTTTTGGAATTTTACCACCAATACTTGTATATTTTTCTGGTGTTTTTAAGAATTCTACAATTTCTTGTATTTCTTCTTTGGCACCTTCTAATCCAGCAACATTTTCAAAAGTAACTTTTACGTCATTTTTTTCGTCGAATAATTTCGCTTTCGATTTTCCGATGCTAAATATTTGACCACCACCACCAGCGCCACCAGACATTCTTTTCGAAATGAAATAGAAAAATCCAATAAAAATTAAGGTTGGTAATAACAATCCAATCCATTCGCCCCAATTACTTGTAGGTTTTAAATCGTATGCAGAAATTAACTTATTTTTTTTAGCTTCTTTTAGCTCGTTTTGAAATAACTCTAAACTTCCCACATCTTTTACTAAATAATGCGGACCTTTTTCTTGTGTTACTTTCTTTAATTCTTTGTCTGTAGAACTTTTAAAAGCAGCCTTTTTTAAAGTAATTTCAGCAGTATTACCAGAAGTACTAGTTAAAATGTCTACTTTTTCAATTTGATTCTTGTTCAATAAATCATAAAAAGAAGAAATAGAAGTCGATTTCGGATAATTCATATCGAAACCACCATTAAAAAAGTTGATTAATAAAATTATGGAAACGGCTAATATTGGGAAAAACCAAGGCCCAAGTTTTACAACTTTAATAATTGGCTTGTTTTTGTTTTCGTTTTCTTTTTCTGACATAATTGGTTTAGAATTTGTTTTCTATTGAAGTGATTTTTGCATCACCCCAAAGACTTTCAATGTTATAATACTCTCTAATGTGTTTTTGAAATACGTGAACTACTACATTTACATAATCCATTAATACCCATTCTCCAACGTCAGTTCCTTCAACATGCCAAGGTTTGTCTTTTAATTCTTTAGACACGCCTTTTTGTACTGAACCTACAATTGCATTTACTTGGGTATTCGAATTACCATTGCAAATTACAAAATAATCACAAACACTATTGTCAATTCCTCTTAAATCAAGAATATCAATATCTAATCCTTTTACATCTTCAATTCCTTTGATGATACTTGCTAGTAAATCATCTGTGCTAATATTTTTCGTCATCTATTATTTATTCGTTTTGTGCAAAGGTATCATTTTTTGTCTTTATTTTTGTAACTTCAATTAAGTAATAACAAAATTTCTTATATGCATATTATCAAACTCAGTGCCATTGATTCAACAAACAGCTATTTAAAAGAATTAACTGCGAAGCAAACTGTAGAAAATTTTACAGTTGTTGTAGCAGAAAATCAAACAAATGGACGTGGGCAACGCGGTGCAAATTGGGAAGTGGAAAGCGGTAAAAACCTTACTTTCAGTGTGTTGATAAAAGATGTATTGCTGAATTTCGAAGAAGTTTTCAATTTAAATGTAGTAGTTGCTGTTAGTTTATTTCAAGCATTTTCTAATTTAAAAATTCCGAATTTGTCTATAAAATGGGCAAACGACATTTTGGCAGATAAAAAGAAAATTTGTGGCATTTTAATTGAAAATCAGTTCAAAAGCAATTCAGAAATACTTTCTGTCATCGGAATTGGCATAAATGTGAACCAAGAAAATTTTACAAATCTGCCACAAGCGAGTTCTCTAAAAAATAGTTCTGGGGAAGAATGGAATAAAGATGAAGTGTTATTGACTTTCTTAAATCAATTTCAAAAGAACATCAATTTATATAAAAACGAAGGCGCAACTTATTTCTGGGAAACCTATCACGAAAATTTATTCAAAAAAAATGTACCAATGGCTTTTGAAGATAATTCAAATACAAAATTCATGGGAATTATTAAACAAGTTTTGCCAAATGGCTTGTTGCAAATTGAATTAGAAGACGATAGTTTACGATTGTTTGATATCAAAGAAATCAAAATGTTGTATTAGATTTCTAATTTCTAAACTCCTATGACATTTATTAAATTTAGTTAAAATAATTAATCTTTATTTTCAATTCTGTACATTTGCACTACTCAAAAAAAAGACAACATTTTATGTTACAAAAATTACTTTCCGCACTATATTCTACACGCTTAATGGCTCTTTTGTTTATTGGATTTGCTGCTGCAATGGCGGCAGGAACTTTTATTGAAGATGCTTATAATACAGAAACTGCTAGAATTTTAGTTTACAATACTTGGTGGTTTGAAGCCATTATGTTGTTTTTCTTAATCAACTTTTTTGGAAACATCAAACGTTATCAATTGCATAAAAGAGAAAAGTGGGCTACTTTATTATTACACTTGTCTTGGATTTTTATAATAATTGGTGCATTTGTAACAAGATATATTAGTTACGAAGGCTTAATGCCAATTCGTGAAGGCGCTACGGCAAATATGGTGTATTCGGATATGCCACATTTAACCACTTTTGTAGATGGAGAATATAATGGAGAAATGAAACGTAAAACTACTGAAAATCAATTATTACTTTCTCAAGCTGTAAATAATTCATTTTCGTATTCTGATGAATTTTCGGATATTCCATATAAAATTGAATTGCAAGAATTTATTATGAATGCGTCTGAAACATTTAAACCAAATGCAAAAGGCGATTTATACATTAAATTAGTAGAAGCAATTGGCGGAAGCAGAAAAGAACATTTTTTACGCGAAGGCGAAGTAAAAAATATCAGTAACGTATTATTTGCGTTCAATAAATTTACCCAAGGTGCTATAAATATTACTAAAATTTCATCGGCTTATACGATTCAAACGCCATTTGATGGTAATTTTATGCGAATGGCTGATAAGTTTCAAGGAAAAATTGCCAAAGATCAACCAAGTGCTTTAATGTTCCGTTCTCTCTACAATGCTGGTGGAAGTCAGTTTGTATTTCCAGAAATGGCTCAAAATGGAGAAGTAGTTTTAGCATCTAATAACGATTATAAAGATAAAAAAACTGATGATGCGATTGTGGTAAAAGTGACTTCTCAAAACAAAGAAGAAATAGTTACTTTATCGGGTTCTAAAGGAAAACAAGGGGAACCAAAAAGTTTTAAAATTGGTAAATTAGATTTTACTTTAATGTACGGAAGTAAAGTACATAATTTGCCTTTTTCTATAAAATTAGACGATTTTATTGCTGAAAAACAACCTGGAACAGAAAAAAGTTATTCGGCATTTAAAAGTAAAATCGAAGTTTTAAACGGAAAAGAAAGTTTCAAAGACAGTGTTTTTATGAACAATGTTTTGGATTACAAAGGATTTCGATTTTTCCAAGCGAGTTTTGATGAAGATGAAAAAGGAACCGTACTTTCTGTAAGTCACGATTTCTGGGGAACATGGATTAGTTACATCGGTTATTTCTTATTGTATTTTGCAATGATGGCCATTTTATTTGATAAAAACACCCGATTTAACGATTTAAAAGTGAAAGTAGATAAAATCCGTGCTAAAAAAGCCGCTTTATCTGTGCTGTTGTTTTTCTTCGGATTAGTTGGTTTTTCTCAAGAAGAACATACCAATCACGACGGACATAATCATGGAGCCGAACCGCATCAGCATGAAGCTTCGGTTACAAAGCCAAAAATGCCAACGGTAGAACAATCATTAAAAGAGATTAGAAAATATATGGTGACTGCAGAACATGCAGAAAAATTCGGAAGATTAGTCATTCAAGACTATAGCGGAAGAATGAAACCTGTGAATACGTTCTCCTCTGAATTGTTACGAAAAGTTTCTAAAAACGATACGTTTGAAGGCTATACTTCAGATCAGGTATTAATTTCAATGAATCAATTTCCTGAATTTTGGTACCAAATTCCTATTATTCATTTAGTTAAAGGAAACGACAGTATTCGTAAAATTATTGGTGTAGACAAAGAGGCAAAATACGCACCGTTAATTAGCTTTTTTGATGATTTTGGAAATTATAAATTGCAAAAACAAACGGATGAAGCGTATAAAGAAGTTGTCCCAAATAAGTTTCAAAAAGATTTTATAGAAGCAGATAAGAAGGTAAACTTATTGTATTCTGCAATTAGCGGACAAATTTTACGATTTTTCCCACTTCCAAAAGATACGAATAACAAATGGGCTTCTTATTTAGAATTGCAACATCCAACAAAAACCAATTTAGATACGGTTAAAAATATTATTCCATTTTATTTCGGAGAAGCAGCAAGAGCTTCGCAATCAAAAGATTATAAGTCAGCTGAAAGTTTATTAACGGGTTTATCAAAATTTCAAAAAGAATTTGGTGGAAAAGTAATGATTTCAGATGATAAATTGGAAGCAGAAATTCAATATAACAAATACGATATTTTTAAAAAATTATTCTCTTGGTACATGTGTGCTGGAGTTTTAATGTTCGCATTTGTGATTGTTCAAATTTTCAATAAAAAGAAATGGGTAAATTATGTAGTGAAGTTTTTCCACGCAACTATCATTTTATTATTCCTTTTACATTTAGCTGGTTTAATTGTTCGTTGGTATATTTCTGGGCATGCGCCCTGGTCTGATGCCTATGAAAGTATGATTTATGTAGCTTGGGCAACCATGTTCTTCGGTGTAGCTTTCGGAAGAAAATCGGAACTAACTGTAGCTTCAACAGCATTTGTAACAGCTATGATTTTAATGATAGCGCATTGGAATTGGATGGATCCAAGTATTGCTAATTTACAACCAGTTTTAAATTCCTATTGGTTAATGATTCACGTTGCTGTTATTGTAGCGAGTTATGGACCATTTACTTTGGCTATGATTTTAGGATTAGTGTCTTTGTTCTTAATAATTTTTACGAATAAAAAGAACAAAGCCAAAATGGAATTAAACATCAAAGAAATTACATATATCAACGAATTAGCCTTAACTGTTGGTTTAGTCATGTTAACCATTGGAAACTTCCTTGGCGGACAATGGGCGAACGAAAGTTGGGGACGCTATTGGGGTTGGGATCCAAAAGAAACTTGGGCATTAATTAGTATTATGATTTATGCTTTCGTAATTCACGCCAGATTTGTACCAGCTTTACGAGGCATATTTGCTTATAATTTTATGTCGGTTTTAGCTTTCGCAAGTATTTTAATGACGTATTTTGGAGTAAATTTCCACTTGAGTGGCTTACATTCTTACGCTTCTGGAGAAGAACAAAATGTAACTTATTATTTGTATGCTTTAGCAGTTGTTTTAGCGATTTCTGCGATAGCTTACGTTCAGTATAAAAGATTTTACAAGAAGAAATAAATATAGAGTTTAATTTTTCTAAAAATACCTGACAAGTTTCTGAAATTTGTCAGGTCTTTTTACTTTTAATACAACATTAACTTTTGTTAACTTAATCTTTTCTTACATTTGAAAAATAAAAATACTTGTTTATGAAATTATTTCACTCGTTCACTGGAATTGTATTAGTCCTATTGGCTTGTAACACAAAAACAGAAGATAAAAAAACAGAAAATTGGGAACATTTCGTTGAAAACACCAACGAAACTTCTTCATTAGAAACTCCAAAAACAAACACTATGGAACAAGGTTCAATATATTCTTTCAAAGTAAAAGATTTATCAGGAAACGAATTTGATTTCGCTTCATTAAAAGGAAAAAAAATACTGATTGTAAATACCGCTTCAGAATGTGGATTAACGCCGCAATACGAACAATTACAAGCAATTTACGAAAAATACCAAGATAAAAATTTTGTAATTGTAGGTTTTCCAGCGAATAATTTCGGCGCACAAGAACCAGGTACAAATACAGAAATTGGTGCTTTTTGTAAAAAGAATTATGGTGTAACTTTTCCAATGATGGAGAAAATTTCTGTAAAAGGAAGCGACATGCATGAAATCTATAAATTCCTTACTCAAAAATCTAAAAACGGGTTGGAAGACAGTGAAGTAGAATGGAATTTTCAAAAATATTTAATTGACGAAAACGGTCATTTGTTTGATGTGATTTCGCCAAGAGTTTTACCAAACGACAGTTCAATTACAAACTGGATTGAAGGGAAATAATTTTTAGTTTTAAGTTGTTAAAATTCCAAATTTCGATATATTGAGATTTGGAATTTTTTTTAAACTTTACTAAAGCATCTTCTGCATAAAAACCGAATGCAACCAACGGTTAAATTTAAAGCCAGATTCTTTTATAAAACCAGCCTTTTCAA
>JAULXA010000266.1:0-3417 GCA_032118875.1 Flavobacterium sp. | reverse complement strand
AATTGCTTTTGAAACGTTATTTCCTATTGTTCCTGTTGATAAAATGGCAATTTTATTTCCTTCTTGTAGGGTTTGAATTTTTCCGATTTCAATTTTTGAAAAAGGTTGTTTCCAATCTATAATTTCACCTTTTCCTCTTGGATAACGAATCGCAATCGGATGGTTTAAACCTAACGAAGAAGTATATAAAATATTGCGTAAATCAATTTCATTCAACGGTGCATAAATCAGCATATTCGGAATACAATTCATATATGCAATATCAAATAATCCGTGATGTGTGGCACCATCTTCACCTACAAAACCTGCTCGATCTAAACAAAAAATGACTGGTAAATTTTGTATCGCCACATCATGTATGACTTGGTCATACGCACGTTGTAAAAAAGTGGAATAAATATTGCAAAAAACGGTTAAGCCTTGAGTTGCCATTCCTGCCGCTAGAGTTACCGCGTGTTGTTCGGCAATTCCAACGTCAAAAGCGCGATCTGGAAAAGCTTCCATCATGTATTTTAACGAACTTCCAGAAGGCATGGCTGGCGTAATTCCAACAATTTTTTTATTTTCTGTAGCCAATTCTACTAAAGTATGTCCGAAAACATCTTGAAATTTTGGTGCTAAGTTTTCAATTTCAGGTTTTAGAATCTTACCCGTTAATTTATCAAATTTACCAGGTGCGTGAAATTGCAGTTGGTTTTCTTCAGCATAAGATAAACCTTTGCCTTTTGTGGTAATGATATGTAAAAATTTAGGACCTTTTATGTTGCGTAAACGTTGTAATTCGGAAAGTAGTTTTGGTAAATCATGTCCGTCAATCGGTCCTGAATAATCAAAATTCAACGATTTTATTATGTTATTTTCTTTCGGGTTTTTACCTTCTTTTACAGCTGTTAAATAGTCTTTCAAAGCACCAACACTTGGGTCGATTCCCATGGCGTTATCGTTTAGAATGACTAATAAATTAGCATCGGTAACTCCAGCATGATTTAAACCTTCAAAAGCCATTCCACTTGCAATAGAAGCATCGCCAATTACAGCAATGTGTTGTTTTTCTAAATCACCATTAATTTTGGAAGCTATGGCCATTCCTAAAGCTGCTGAAATAGAAGTAGAAGAATGTCCTACGCCAAATGTATCATAAATACTTTCTGAGCGCTTAGGGAATCCAGAAATTCCGTCAATTTCTCGATATTTATGGAAAACTTCTCGTCTTTCGGTTAAAATTTTGTGTCCGTATGCTTGATGTCCGACATCCCAAACTAATAAATCATTCGGTGTATCGAAAACATAATGTAAAGCAACCGTTAATTCTATCACGCCCAAACTGGCACCCAAATGTCCTTCTTTTTGAGAAACTATATCGATGATAAATTCTCTAAGCTCATTGGCTACTTGTGGTAACTGATTTTCAGAAAGTTTTCTTAAATCGGTTGGTGTCGTAATATGTGAAAGTAAATTTTCCATTTGTGCAGCAAAAATACAATAATGTTTGTAAATTTGATTGATATATAATTGTAAGAAATTTGGAAAATATTTTTACCGACGAATATTTTATGAAAAAAGCACTTCAGGAAGCTGAAATGGCCTTTGAAAAAGACGAAATTCCAGTAGGAGCTGTTATTGTTGTAAACAACACGATGATTGCCAGAACGCATAATTTAACCGAGTTGTTACACGATGTTACCGCTCACGCCGAAATGCAAGCCATAACAAGTGCCGCTAATTTTTTAGGGGGAAAATATTTAAAAGGTTGCACATTGTATGTGACTTTAGAACCTTGTCAAATGTGTGCGGGCGCTTTGTATTGGAGTCAAATTTCTAAAATTGTGTTTGGAGCTACTGATGAAAAGCGCGGATATATGACTATGGGGACGCAAATTCATCCCAAAACAGAAGTAGTGTCAGGTGTTTTGGAAAAAGAATGTGCGGCTTTAATGACGAGTTTTTTTCAGAAAAAGAGATAAAATTTGGCATGTGGTTTGCTGTATGTTTAATAAGAAAATATAACCAAAATCAATCTTTTAAACTAAACTAAGAATGGAAATTACAGAAAGAGTGAAGTCTTCGGCAATTATTGGAATTGCTATTATTGCTACAGCATTTGTGTTGGGTACTGCTTTTAAAAAGCGAAATGAAAATTTAGATTCCATTTCCGTAATTGGTTTGGGTACGAAAGATTTCGTTTCTGATGAAATTTTGTGGAGCGGAAGCTTTACCACAAAAAGTTATGATATTAAAGAAGCCTACAATAAAATGATCGCAGATCAGAAAATTGTAACTAATTTCTTTTTAGGAAAAGGATTTAAATCCGCCGAATTTAGTTTTGGTGCGGTACAATTCAATAAAAAATTTAGAGAAGTTCGTATAGAGAATTCCGAAAATCAATACAATACCAAATACGAACAAGTTTTTGATGGGTATGAAGCGTCACAAACGATAACGTTTTCAGCAAAGAAAAATCCTGATTTAATGAAACGTATTGAAGCGGTTTCTGGTAAAACTTCTGAACTAATTAATTCTGGGATCGAATTATCCTCTAATTCAATTCAATATACGTATTCTGATTTAGCAAGTTTAAAACAAAGTTTAATTGAAAACGCAACAAAAGACGCCTACGAACGTGCAGAAAAAATTGTAAAAACTGCTGATGGAGATTTAGGAAAACTAAAAACCGCAAGTATGGGTGTTTTCCAAATTACAGGTCAAGGTTCCACTGAAGATGATAGTTATGGTGGAAACAACGATACTTTTAGCAAGAACAAAACTGCTAGAATTACGGTTAGGTTGGAGTATGAGTTGGAGTAAGTTCAATAAAAAAACAAATAAAAAAAACCGCTATTCTTTCGAGTAGCGGTTTTTTATTTTATAAAATTTCTTTTCCTTGGTTATCAAAAAAGTGATATTCAAGGTACGTGTAAGCGTCACGAGGTATAATTTTCACCCATTTCTTATGTTCAAGAAACCATCTTGAACGTAATGATGGAAAACCTTTTGTAAGGTATGCGGCCACAAAAGGGTGCACGTTAAGTACAACTTTTTTATGGTCTTTAATAATACTTTCTAGGTTAGCTTCTATTTTGTCAATAATTAAAATTGCCGCTTCAACCTGTCCGTTTTCGTTCGGGTTTTCTTCGTTTGTTTCAATATTAACTTCAGGTCTAACTCTTTGTCTAGTAATTTGAACTAATCCAAACTTACTAGGAGGCAAGATTTTATGCTTCGCCTTATCGTCACTCATTTCTTCTCTTAAGAAATCAAACAATATTTTTCTATTGTCTGGATTTTGCATGTCTATAAAATCGACCACAATAATTCCTCCCATATCTCTAAGTCGTAACTGACGCGCAATTTCTCCTGCAGCAATCATATTTACTTCCATGGCAGTATCTTCTTGATTTTGTGCTTTATTTGATCGAT
>JAULXA010000265.1:0-1594 GCA_032118875.1 Flavobacterium sp. | reverse complement strand
AAAGGTAATAACCAACCAATATCGCTAAATGCTTTAAATGCATTCGTTAAACTTTCTGGCATATTTTCTGGCATAGGCATGTAATGAAATAATTTATCCAATCCTGCATTAAGCATCATTAGTCCGAAAATCAGACTTAAACCAAATAGAATTTTGTTTTTCATAAGTTAAAGTTTTGGTTATTATTTATTTATAAAGGTAGTTTTTAGTGATTTCTATATAGTAAATATACTTTTTTTTATGAATCAAATAAAGAGAAACCATTTTTTTTTCTAAACCATTCGCTTGGCTCGGTTTTTGTTATATTTGTAATAGCAAAATCTTGCAAAACCTATAATGAAAAATTCAATCCTTTTACTTCTGTTATTCCTGCTTTCAGGTTGTGCGCAACCATTAGTTTTTGAACGCAAGCAATACAATTCTTCCTATAGTCCCAATTATACTACTAGTTATAATTCGGCGAACATTAAAATGGAAGTTTTAGAAGCTAAAAATGAAGATCATATAAACAAAGTAATTTTCGAAAACATTAAGGAACTTTCTAGTTTTATTGACAGCCAAAACTTAACAATAAATAATTATAATCAACTCACAAAAGGGTTTGTTGATACTTATAAAAATGCGAAAAATAATACGCCAGAGAATAATATCAAAAATTGGGAATTTGAATTAGAATCGAACATTGAATACGAAACGGAAGAATTTGTAAACATTGGTATTAATTATACGTCTTCTTATGGTGATGCTTCTGGTTTTGGCGGAAAACGTTCTCTTGTTTTTAATAAACAAACTGGAAATCAGTTAAAAAGTGAAGATATTTTTTTAAATCAAAGAGCGGTTTCTAAATTAGTGGAAGCTAAATTTAGAGATAAGTATAAAGTCAATAATTCTATTCCTTTAAACCAACAAGGCTATTGTTTTGAAAATGGTACTTTTTATTTGACTAACAACGTATTTTTCAATATTGAAGGTGTGAAATTCCTATACAACATCAACGAAATTTCTTCTTATGATAAAGGTTCTTACGAAGTGTTTTTAACGTATCAAGAAATTGATAAATATCTACTAATTAAATAAAACGTTTAATTTTCATCATAAATCCTAAATGAACACCTTCATGATAATGATTGAAAAGCATTCCTTCTTCAAAATTAGTTAATAAAAACCCTGTTCTAGTTTGTGTTTCGGTGTAATTTTCAAATTTACCGTTTTCATAATCTAAAATGGTTTGCTCAATTGTAGAAAATAATAGACTTTTAATTTCATCCACTTCTTCTTGTGTAGTTTTTCCATCAGGAATGGTTCCATTCACATATTTATTGGTGAATTCTTCAGTTAATAACGTTTCATTTTCAGAAAGTAAATAAGCTAATCGTTGTTGCGAAACAATAATATGTCCGATATTCCAAATCAAATTATTTCTTAAACCATCAGGAATAAGGTTCAATTGCTCTAAAGAATAGTTTTCTATGTAAGAAGCGTAAATTTCTCGACTTCTTTTTATGGATTTGAAAAGGGTGTTCATAACTGCATTTAAATTGTTTCCGTAAATTTATTATAAAAAAATAACTTTCTTACCTTTGCGCTTTAAATT
>JAULXA010000264.1:0-4132 GCA_032118875.1 Flavobacterium sp. | reverse complement strand
TCCACATCCTCGATTAGTGGTTTCAAATAATTACGATATTAAATTGTTAAATACAATTGAAGAAAAATCAATATTATTACATAAAAAAGGCATTCAAAATTTTATAATTCACCCTTTTGATAAAGTTTTTTCAGAGTTAACTCCAAGAGAATTCGTAACTCAGGTTTTGGTTGAAAAATTAAATATTCAGAAAATAATTATTGGGCACGATCATAAATTTGGAAAAAACCGTGCCGCCGATTTTAATGATTTAATCAACTTCGGAAAAGAATTTGGTTTCGAAGTAGAAGAAATTTCGGCACAACAAATAAATGAAGTATCTGTTAGTTCTACAAAAATTAGAAATTCGCTTCTAGAAGGAAATATTTCTTTAGCTAACGAATACTTAGGTTATCCTTATGTTTTGTCAGGAAATGTAGTAAAAGGGAATCAATTAGGCCGAACCATTGGTTTTCCAACTGCAAACATTGAAATTCCAGAAGACTATAAATTAATTCCTAAAAACGGCGTTTACATAGTTACCGCACATGTGAACAAGCAAACTGTTTTCGGAATGATGAATATCGGCGTGAAACCCACTTTAGGAGAAAATAAATTATCTATTGAAGTGCATTTATTAGATTTCGACAAAGACATCTACAATCAAAAAATTCAAATAGATGTTTTAGAAAGATTACGTAACGAACAAAAATTCGAATCTTTTGAAGGGCTAAAATCACAATTAGAAACTGACAAACAAAATACCATTCATTATTTTAAAAAGCTATCGTAATGAAAAAGTGGCTGACTACAACTATTGACAATTCTGGATTAGTAATTTTTAGAGTTTTACTAGGCTTATTAATCATAGCCGAAAGTTTTGGAGCCATTTTGTTAGGCTGGGTGGAAGCCATTTTTATCCGAAGTAAATTCACTTTTAATTTCATTGGTTTCGATTTTCTGCAATTCTTACACGGTGAAAAAATGTATTCGTACTTTTTTGCCATGGGAATTTTAGGTTTACTCATCACTTTCGGATTGTTTTACAGATTTGCAATGGTAGCTTTCACTTTGATGTGGACCACCGTTTATTTAATTCAAAAAGAATCCTACAACAACCATTACTACTTTTTAATCCTTATTTGTATCATCATGATTTTTTTACCAGCCAATGGTAAATTAAGCCTCGACGCAAAATTATTTCCTAAAATAAAACAAACTAAAGTTCCGAGATGGATGCCATTTTTATTGCTTTTTCAAGTGGCTATCTTATATTTTTATGCAGCAATTGCAAAATTTTATCCAGATTGGTTAGACGGAACGTTCTCCAGAATTCTTTTAAACGGAATTACACAACGTAAATTTTTACTAGATATTTTCAATCAGAAATGGTTTTTACTATTTTATGCTTACGCTGGAATTCTTTTCGATTTGTTAATTATACCAGCTTTATTTTGGAAAAAAACCAGAAAATTAGCCATTGTCGCTTCTTTTGGATTTCATCTTTTTAACGCGTATTCTTTAAAAATTGGGATTTTTCCTTTTTTAGCGTTGAGTTTTATTGTTTTACTTTACGATGCTATTCCGCTGAAATTCTTAAATGATAAAGAAGCAGAAATTTTACCTCAAAAGAATTTCAATACCAAATTGTTTCTTGCCTTTTTTGTGCCGTTTTTTATCGTACAATTAATTATGCCATTGCGTCACCATTTCATAAAAGGAGATGTGTTGTTTACAGAAGAAGGTCACAGATTAGCTTGGAGAATGATGCTTCGCGAGAGAAAAGGTGTTTTAAATATTAAAGTTGTCGATAAAGAAACAGGCTTGTACGAGTATCACAATTATGGCTCACAATTAACGCCAAAGCAAGTCAATTTGCTAAGCAATTCACCCGATATAATTTGGCAATATTGTCAAAAATTAAAAAGAGAATCCAAAAAACCCATTTCCATTTTTGTGGATTGTTCTGTTTCTATAAACAGACGACCATACTATAAATTAATTGACGAGAAAACAGATATGGCAACAGCTAAATATGATTATTTCGGACATAATGAATGGATTTTACTTCGTGATTTGAATTAAATTTTCTAAAACAATCGTTAAAAATTCAACTGATAATCAGATAGATAAATAATTATTTGTACTTTTATAAGTATCAAAAAATTATCTACTATGAAATCGCAAACAAACTTCAGATTACAATGCGATTCCAAAAATTCATTTAAAAACAATTAAAATCGTTATTTATGAAAAATCAAGTTGAAATTAAAAACGGAATCTTAATTTTTGTTGGTATTGGTCTTTTCTTCTTACTAATGGATTTGTTTGGTTTGGCAGACAAAAATTACCTTAGAATTTTAAATGCTTTTATTGTGCTTTTCGGGATTTGGAAAACCGTTAAAAGTAATTACGCCAACGGAACCACAGAATATCTAGAAAACTTAGTTTCTGGTTTTAAAACTGGAATCATCGGAGTGGTTCTAGGGATTATTGGTCTTATTGTTTTTGTTTACATCAAAGGTGGTGAGAGTTATTTGGCAACCTTGTCTGATACATTCTTTTTTACTGGGAAAACAAACTTAATAAAATACAGCGCTGTTTTGTTTTTTGAAGGAATTGCTTCTTCATTAATTGGCTCATTTGCGATTATGCAATATTTGAAAGACGTTCCTGCTGTTTCTAAAAATTAAAAACTTACCACATAAATTTTTTCTTCAAATGTAAATTAGTACTTTTGAGGCATTAATTTATGATTTTATGAGTGTTACTAAACATAACTGGACGAAAGAAGAAATAATTGACATCTACAACAAACCTTTAATGGAATTGTTATACGATGCAGCCTCAATACATAGAGAACATCACGATCCAAATACGGTTCAGGTTTCTACACTTTTATCAATAAAAACGGGTGGTTGCCCGGAAGATTGTGGGTATTGTCCGCAAGCGGCTCGTTATCACACAGATATTGAAGGAAACGACTTAATGTCGGTTTCTCAAGTAAAAGCACAAGCATTACGTGCCAAATCTTCTGGATCTTCTAGAGTTTGTATGGGTGCAGCGTGGAGAAACGTGAAAGATGGTGCTGAGTTTGACCAAGTTTTGGAAATGGTTCGTACGATTAATAAGCTAGATATGGAAGTGTGTTGTACTTTAGGTATGATTACCGAAAATCAAGCACATCGTTTAGCAGAAGCGGGTTTATATGCGTACAATCACAATTTAGATTCGTCTGAAGAATATTATAAAGAAGTAATTTCTACGCGTGGTTTTGAAGACCGTTTAGAAACTATCGAAAACGTTCGTAAAACTAACGTAACCGTTTGTAGTGGTGGAATTATCGGAATGGGTGAAAGTATTTCAGACAGAGCTGGAATGTTAGTCGCTCTTTCTACTTTAAATCCACAACCAGAATCAGTGCCAATTAACGCATTAGTTGCGGTTGAAGGAACGCCATTAGAAGATGAAAAACCAGTAGAAATTTGGGAAATGATTCGTATGGTAGCTACTACTAGAATTGTAATGCCAGAAACGCAAGTACGTTTATCTGCAGGAAGAACAAACATGAGTAGAGAAGGACAAGCGATGTGTTTCTTTGCGGGTGCGAATTCTATTTTTGCTGGAGATAAATTACTAACGACTCCAAATCCTGATGTGGATGAAGACATGAAAATGTTTGAAATGTTAGGTTTAAATCCTCAAAAACCATTCATTAAAAAAATGCAACCAGAAACGGTTGAAGCCGCAGATTCAAAATTTGAAGCGTTAGGCGAAAAACCAAAATGGACAAGACCAGATCATAAAATTGAAAGAAATTTAGAAGCTTCGGGAAAGAAGTAATTTTAAAATAAATCATAAAAAATCCCAAACAATGTTTGGGATTTTTTTATTCTGGAAAAGAGCAACTACTTACTAACCACAAATAAATGTTGAAAAAACTACTACCTTTTTTTGTTGCTCTTTGTCCAGTTTATATAAATAAAAATTCAGTATCGAAAGAAGTGTTTTCTAGTACAATTTCTTCTATCACTTTTTCAATGTTGTTTGAATAATTCACAGTGACAGTTTTATTGGATAAGGTCCACATTTCTATTAAATTAAAATCGAGTTTCTTCGAAGTTAAAACACCCATTTCTTTCAAAGCTAATGC
>JAULXA010000263.1:0-3509 GCA_032118875.1 Flavobacterium sp. | reverse complement strand
TATAGTGAAAAATGGAACACTTTTTTAAAAATATCGAAGCTGCTAAAGTCATTTCTCCTGAAATTGACTATTCGGAATATGTAGCGTTAGATTTATCAGTTACGAATTCAGATTTACAAAATCATAAATTAGAAACGGCTCAAGATTACGAAGTTTTTATTCAAAATCAGTTAGATAAAAAGGAAGGAAAAATCATGTTTGGTGGCTATATTGAAAATCGAAATTTGTATAAAAGAAGTTCGGTTTTTAAAAATCCAGACATAGAAGAAAGAAACATTCATATTGGTTTAGATTTATGGATTAACGAACAAGCGCCAATATTCGCAGCTTTAGAAGGAAAAATTCATAGTTTTCAAAACAATACCGCTTTAGGAGATTATGGTCCGACCATCATTTTAGAACATCAAATAGCTGATTTTAAATTCCATACGTTATACGGACATTTGAGTGAAGCAAGTTTAGAAGGTAAAAAAGTTGGAGATGCCATTCAAAAAGGACAACAAATTGCAACATTAGGTTTACCACCAATTAACGGCGATTATGCACCACATTTACACTTTCAAATTATTATCGATATGGAAGGAAAATTTGGCGATTATCCTGGAGTTTGTAGTGAAAATAAACTTTCTTTTTATAAAGAAAATTGTCCTGATCCCAATTGGTTGTTAAAAATAAAATAATATAAATCAGAGGAAATAGATCGCTTCGTTCCTCGCAAAGACAAAAAGATGAAAAAAATACTATTTCCAGTTTTAGTAGTAGCAACTTTAATTTCTTGCAAAGAAGAAACACGTGCAAAAGTAAAAGACGCAAGTAAAGCAGTAGGTGCAGAAGTAAAAACAGCAGCTCAGAAAACCAAAGCCAAAGTGGGTAAATATATCGACACGGCTAAAGTGAAACAAAAAGCAAATAAAATTATCGTAAAAGGTGCTGAATCCATTGAAAAAGGTGCGAAAAAAGTAAAAGAATCAGCAGATAAGAAATAGTTTTAAAAAAGAAATCTCGTCAAGATAACAAGACGAGATTTCAAACTAAAAAAAACAACAACAATTATAACAAATTAAAAAGTATACGTTATTTTTCCTTTTATAAAGAAGGGGGTTCCTGGTGTAAAATGTATCTCTTCTACAGATTGTGTTTCGTTTTGCAATTTTGATTCAGTTGCAAATTGTGTTTCATTCCATTTGGTGTTGAAAATATTTTCAATTACAATTCCGTAATTCATTTTTTTGTATTGGTAATTCATATTAAAATCGGACACGAAATAACCTTTTGCCACAATTGAATTGTCCTCATTTGCTGGTCGTGATTTTAAAAATCTGTAATTCAAATTGGATGAAAATCCTTTGTAATTTGTAACGCTAATTCCACCAGTTGATGTTAAATCCGGCGCTAATGGAATGTAATTTTGTCCTTTAGCTGCTTCTGTACTTCTAGCATACGTATAATTAATATCAGAATTCAAATTAATGAATTTTGAGAGTTGATATCTAAAACCAAAATCGATTCCCATTCTTCTTGTTTTTCCGCTTGGTTCAACAATTCCTGCATCGCCAACATAAACAAACTCTTGTTCTAATTGTAAAAACCACAATGCACTATTAATAATCAAATTATTCATAGGTTTAAAAATAGTTCCTAAGTCAGCTCCAATTGAAGTAGGTACCGTTTTTTTATCCGTTTGTGAAACCACAACTCTTGTATCGTTAGAGTGAAAGCCTAAACCTGACTTTAAAAAATATTGAACCTTATTGTGGGGGGCAAAAAGGAAGTTCAGTTTAGGCGATATTTTCACTTCTTGTTCTGTATCAATTTGGAATGTTGGTGCTAATTTATCTAAATATGAAAATTGAAAATAATCGAATCTAATAGCTGGGTTAATCGTAAAATTTCCCAATTCAATTTCCGAATTCACATAACTGAAATAATTTTTCTGATTGATATTTCCCAATTTCAATTGATTAATTGTTGTCGTTCTATTTTTCGTATTCGATAATTCTGAATCTTTGGTTTCGTCAGTTCTTAATCCAAAACCAACTTGGTAACTGCTTTTAGAGTTATCCATCTCTTTATTGAATTCTCCGTTAAAACCATAAATTGTTCTGTTTTCTTTTTGCTTAATTTGATCACCATCAATTGGGTTTTCTAAGAAAAAGGTAAAATTCGAATACAACTCAAATTGGTAATTATTATAATAGGTATTTCCTTTAAAAAATAAGTTTTCAGAAATGGGTTTGTAGTATTCTACATTCAAATTACTTCTTGAGGTTTTTCCACCTTCGGTATCATCTACAGCGCCAAATCTTGAAATAATTCCAGCATCTACTAAACGCTGCGGTATTTGTCCAGAAGCTGTCCACTCACTTGAAAATTGCGATGCGGTTACCGAAAACTTACTTTTGTCTTCTAAAATGTTGGTAAATTTTCCGAATACATTCAATCTTCTAAAATTCTGACTAGAAACAAACGGTCCGTCAAAAGTGATGTATTCACTCGCAATAAAAGCACTTTGTTTGTTGTTTTTTGGTAATAAATTGAACATTCCAAGTGTTCTAATCGTACCAAATTTTCCTACTTCTAAACTGATAGAATTATTGTCAATTTTTTCTTTGGTCTTAAAAGCTACATAACCAGCAGTAGCGAAATCGCCTTTGTTTGCATAATAACTTCCTTTACCAAAATCTATTTTATCTATGGTTTCTGGAATTACAAAATGCAAATCCGCGTACCCTTGACCGTGTGCATGAGAAACCATGTTTACGGGCATTCCGTCAACTGAAAGTGCAATATCCGTTCCATGATCAATATCAAATCCACGTAAAAATATTTGTTCTGCTTTTCCGCCACCAGCATGTTGTCCGATGAATAAACCAGGCACTTTTCGTAATATTTCTTGCGAAGAATTTACGGGTGAATTTTGTAAATCCAACTTCATAATTTGTGAAATGGTGTTGTTTTTTTTCGAAATCACAATTTCCTCAATATTGAATGAAGAACTGGTTAAAACAATAGTTTTTTCTGAACCATCAACCAATTGCGTTTTCTTTTTAAAACCTAAAGCCGTAATAGTTAGTACATCATTGTCTGAAGTTTTATCTAGAATAAACTGACCGTTTTCATTTGTATGCGCGTGCGATTTTGTCGTTTCGTTATATACGTAAGCATTTTCAATTGTATTGCCCAATGTATCTGTAACTATGCCTTCTTTCTGTTGCGAAAAAACGATGGAGCTGAGTAATAATGCAAATATTTGAAATGCTTTCTTCATTATAATTTTTCAATTTTTTCTTTCATGTTTGGGCCTAATTCGTAAATGCTTGATAATAAATCTTCTTTTATTGGTTTGATTTTATCATTCATTTTATTGGCTTTGTAAATCTCTGCTAAATGGTAATTTATTTCTGGTTCAAAAGATTTATTTACGATATGTTTTTCGCAAATTTCTAATGCTTTTTTAGTGTTTCCTAAGTTGTAATTCGCCCAAGCTAATAAATCATATGATTCTGGAG
>JAULXA010000262.1:0-6707 GCA_032118875.1 Flavobacterium sp. | reverse complement strand
AAATTTATTTATATAGTTATAATAATAACGTCTAATGTCAGCTAATCCAAATCTTAAATTGAATGTATTAAATGACAGTGGTAATCAAATTTTCTTTGTTAACCAGACAACAGGAATTAATGCCACTCTTATATCAACATATTCAAATACGACAACATCTACAAATAGTAGTTCAGGAAGTTTTGTTTTATCTGGAGGTTTAAGTGTCGCAAATACAAGTAACTCTAGTAGTTATACAGCTGGTGGATCAGTTACAGTAGCTGGTGGTGTAGCAGTTGAAAAAGATACATTTGTAGGTGGAACCATTTATACACCTCGTGTTTCATCTGGTAGCATTGCAACCCCTGGTCTAACAGTTGGAACAGTTCATGTTACAACAATTACCGCTGGAACTGTTCAAATATCTGGAAATACAAGTATGGGAAATAATTTAGCTGTAACTGGTCTTGTACAATTTAATTCAACAGCTGTTTCTACAAATAGTTCCACTGCTAGTACCGTCTTACAAGGAGGACTAAGTATCAATAAGAATACAAATGCAACAAGTTATACTCAAGGTGGTGCACTAACAGTTGTTGGAGGGGCATCTGTTGCGCAAGATGCGTATATAGGAGGTACTATTTATACTCCAAGAGTCTCATCTGGAAGTATTGCAACTCCTGGTATAACTGCTGGAATTTTATATGTAACTAGTATTACTGGAGGTAGTATTCAAGTATCTGGAGATGTTACGATTGGTGGAAGTTTAACTGTTTTAGGTTCAACTACAGTCTTGAATGTAACTACATCTAATCAAGTTGAAAGCAATGTAACATCATCTAATATATTCTTATTAGGTAACTTGATTGCGGGTCACGATTCTCATACACTCGGTAATATTTACACAACCGGCGGAAATGTTGGTATTGGAACTACAAGTCCTGGAGCAACTTTAGATGTTTCTGGAACAGCTCGTTTTACAACAAGTGTAACTACAGCAGCACTATATAGCACGAATCAAACAACAACAAATATTGTAGGTACAAATATCAGTGGAGGTGGTTTAAGATTAACAAGTAATTTTATTAGTTCATCAACTATAACTATACCAAATACTACAAATACATATAGTGTAACATCGGGAGCTGTAAATTTTGCTGGAGACCTTGTTATGGCTGGGTCAGATATAATGTTTACTGCATCTGGTGTAAACCAACCAACACTTAATGGTAGAAGCAATGGTACAAAAATTGTACTATACCCATCTACTAACACAACAATAGGTGATTACTCTTTAGGTATAGAAAATCGTAATATGTGGATGCAAGTAGCAACACCTCAAGACGGATTTAAATTTTATCAAGGCACAGCAGCTAACGTAGTTATCGCTACAGAGGGAAATCTTGGTATTAATACTACAAATCCAATTAGTAAATTACATGTTATTGGATTTAATGATATTATTAGTGTAGAATCCTTAAATACTTTATAACAAACGGAAATGATTGGGAGCTTGGGGCTAGAGGAAGTACAGGCAACCCAGATAACGTATTTTATCTATATAATAACGGAACAAGTAAATATATTATGGCTGTTTCATCAACCGGAAATATTGGTCTTGGAGACAATACAAATCCTGGAGCTACTCTTGATGTTAATGGTACAGCGCGCTTTACTACAAGTGTTACAACTGGTGTATTATACAGTACTAACCAAACAACTACAAACGGTGTATTTACAAATTTGAGTGCTGGTACAACCAGTCTTACAACTCTCACCGCGGCTAATGTTTATAGTTCTCTTGGTACATTTAGCAATTTAGTTGGTGTTAATTTAAGTTCAAGTAATTTAATAGCAACAGTTGCTACAATTCCTAATAGTATACTTTCTAATATTACATCAAATACTATTGTTGTTACAGGTGGTGTGTTATCCGCAACATTTAATTCAAATACTATTGGTAGTTTATTTACAACAGGTGGCAATGTTGGTATTAACACTACATCACCTACTGCAAAATTAGAAGTAGTTGGTTCTGTATTAACAAATCATAGTTCTGGTATTCAACAATCAAGTCATATAGGTCCTGTTATTGTAGATAGAAGTTATACATTAAGTTCTGGTAATTATTCAGGTTATGGAGCATATGGGTTATATAAAGCAAGTTCTACACAAATTGCTCTAACATGCCCTCTTAATGAAAACGGAGCGGAGGTATGTTTAGGTTATTATGCAGATAACAGTACTTTTACAAAAGCGTTTCATATGGATAGATTTGGTGATTTATTTGTTAATACGAACCAAATCACATTTAGTCGTTTTGGGCATATCACAGCAAATGGTAACATAAGTAGTTCAAATCTTTATTCTACAAATCAAACAAGTACTAATGCTGTATTTACAAATTTAAGTGCTGGAACTACCAGTCTTACAACACTGACAGCTGCTAATGTTTATAGTTCTCTTGGTACTTTTACTAATTTAGTCTCAACAAATACTACTTTAACAAATTTAATTGTAAGTAGCGAGACCGTCACAAACTTATCTGCTACAAATATTAGCTCTGGAAACATTAGTGCAGCTAATTTATACACATCACTTGGTACAATTAGCAATTTAGTTGGTGTAAACTTAAGTTCAACAAATCTTATTTCTACAGTTGGTACGATTCCAAATATTGTTCATACAAATGTTAGTACAAGCACACTTGTTTCATCTACAGTTGCATCAAATGTGGTTGCATCCACAACATATACAGGTGGTAATATGAGTTTGAGTGGTAACTTAAATGTAGCCGGTACACTTACAGTTGTTAACATTACTGCTACCAACTTTGTAGATACTAATGTATCTGCAGGAATAGTAACAGTTGGCACAAATCTAGTCGGATTAGCTACTACCAATACACTTGCTAATATTTTTACAACAAGTGGTAATGTAGGTATTGCTACTACAGCTCCAGGATTTAGATTAGATGTTAATGGAGCTATTCGTGCAAGTTCTGGTATACTTGTATCTGGTAGTAACGTTATAGAAATGGGTCATGGAGTTTCAGGCAAAGAAGCTAATGCTGGTAAAATAGGATATCAAACATTTACAACATCTGGCGCGCTTGATATTGTTGGAGCAGGTGTAGCTGCTAATAGACGTGTAAAAATATGGGATTATTTAGAAGTCCAAACAGGTCTTACGACAGGAACAATTAACGCGACTACATTAATAACATCTTCTAACATTGCAACAAACTTATTTACAAGTAGCACAACTAGAATTACATCTAATTTATTAGCATTAGGAAATTCAAATACAATTGGTAATATCTTTACAACCGCTGGAAACGTTGGTATTCAAAACACATCACCAAATCAACGTCTTGAACTTGGAGTAATTCCATATGCAGCAAATGGAGACGGTGGGTTACGTATTGGAACAAATAATTACATAGGATTAAATGATGCAAGTTATAGATATATTGACATCCGTCTTAAGAGTAATACAACTTCAAATTTCCGCGGAGCTATTATTGGTACATTAGCAGGTGGAATCCCTACAGAATACGAATATATGTCCTTTGCCGATGATGGTTATATGAATGTATATGCTCCTTCTTTATTCACTGATATTACAAGTTGTAGCAATAGTTCTACTGGTAGTGTTGTCTTACAAGGTGGTTTATCTATAGATTGTCCTACAAATGCAGTTAATGTTTCTAACGGAGGTGCTTTAACCATTGCTGGTGGTGCTGCTATTGCTGGAGACCTTATTGTTGGCGGTTCGATTACTTATTCTAATGCTGCAGCGGCAAGTAGTACATTTGCTTATTTAACTTTAACTGCCTCCGACTGGTCTACTGATGTAGCAAATGGTGCTTTAGTTGTCTTTGGTGGTATTAGTGTTCAAACTACAGCTAATGCATTTAGTGCAACTGAAGGAAATGGTATTACAATAGCTGGTGGTGCTGGTATCGGAAGAGATTTATATGTTGGTAGTGTAGGATATATACCAAGAGTTATTTCAACAAATAATACAACAACAAATATCGTTGTGACAAATGCAAGTAGTACAAACTTGTATGTAAGTAATTCTTTAAGAGCACAATTTAATGCTAATACATTAGGTAATTTATATACAACAGGTGGTAATGTAGGTGTTGGGGCAACAACGCCATCAACTAATTTACATATTCTAAATACATCAGCTAATGGAGCGAATCCCGCAGGTATATTCTTAGATAAAAATGTTGCAAGAAGTAGTATCCAAACATGGAACTATGGAACAACATCTAATTTAATGATTGGGTCTAATATGTATTGGGATAACAGTGGAAACGGAGTCTTGTTTACATCAGGAAATGGATGGTCTCAAGTAATGGGTAATGCAAGTGATAGTTTTTCAATAAATAGAGGTACAGCTACAAATACATCTACAGTCTTATTATCCTTAAATAGTAGTGGATTATTGGCTGTTCCCTCTATTACAAGTGGTGTACTGTATAGTACAAATCAAACTACAACAAACGGTGTATTTACAAACTTAAGTGCATCAAATCTTATTGCCACAGTGTCTACAATTCCTAATATTGTGCATACAAATATAAGCACTAGTACACTTGTTGCATCCACAGTTGCATCTAATATTGTATCATCGACGACATATACAGGTTCAAATATGAGTTTAAGTGGAAACTTAAACGTAGCTGGTACACTTACAGTAGTAAATATTACAGCTACTAACTTAGTAGATACAAATGTTAGTGCTGGGGTTGTACTTTCTAGTACATCTTTTTCAGCTGTTGGAAATTCAAATACATTAGCTAATCTCTTTACAACAAGTGGTAATGTAGGTATTGCAACAACTAGTCCTGGAGCTACCCTTGATGTAAGTGGTACAGCTCGTTTTACAACAAGTGTTACATCTGCAGCACTGTATAGCACTAATCAAACTACAACAAACGGTGTATTTACTAATTTAAGTGCTGGTACAACTAGTCTTACAACTCTTTCATCTGCAAATGTTTACAGTTCTCTTGGTACATTCAGTAATTTAGTTGGTGTTAATTTAAGTTCAAGTAATTTAATAGCTACAGTCGGAACCATTCCTAATATTATAAACACAAATATTACTACGAGTACACTCACATCTACAACTGGTATAACATCTAATAATATTTTAATGACTGGTACGTCAATTACGTTTAATACAGTGGGTGGTAACCTAGTATTTGTGAATATTGATGACTCACAGGCTTTACGTTTTGGTGCTGATCAAGTTTACAAATCACACATGCTTGTAGTTGGTGAAAATTTTCCTAATGGCGGAAGAGTAACAGCTAGATTTTCACGTTATTCTTCATGGGAATATGTAAATGGTGTAAGTGGTGGAGGAGATATAAAAATGATTGTTACTTCAAATGGAAATGTAGGTATTGGAACAAGCACTCCTTCAAATACACTTGATGTTACTGGTACAGCTCGTATTACAACAAGTTTAACAACTGGAGTATTATACAGTACTAACCAGACAACTACAAATGCAGTATTTACTAACTTAAGTGCAGGTACAATAAGTCTTACAACGCTTTCAACTGCAAATATTTATAGTTCTCTTGGTACATTCAGTAATTTAGTAGGTGTTAACTTGAGTTCAAGTAATTTAATAGCAACAGTTGCAACAATTCCAAACATTATTCATACAAATATTACGACAACGTCAATGATGGTTACTGGTGGCGGATTATTAGCTACTTTTAATGCGAATACTCTTGGTAATATCTTTACAACTGGAGGTAATGTTGGTATTGGGACAACTGCTCCAGGTAATGCATTAGATGTTGTTGTTAATGGAGATGCATCTCTAGGTTTTGGACTTACAAATACTCATACTGGTGGTAATAGTAGAATTAATTGGAATATGTTTGTCGGTTTCAGTACAAGTGGTAATGGTGGTCAAATTTATGCATCTACAAGTGACCCTACATTTATTATTCGTTCCTATACTGCAAATACATCAGGTATATCTTTATTAACAGGTGGAGCTGCACCCATTAAGTTTGTAACACAAAACACAATAGAAAGAATGAGAATAGCAACTTCAGGAAATGTTGGTATTGGTACAACTGCACCTGCATATACACTGGATGTTGTTGGCAGTGGCGACTTTTCAACATTTGTAACAAGTGGTGCATTATATAGTACAAATGTAACATCAACCAATGTCGTTGCAACGAATTTATCTTCAGGGTCAATAAATGTTTCCAGCTTAACTGCCACTAACGTCTCATCTAGTACTTTAGATTTATCTACAGGTGCAACAACAGCTGCTCTTCGTGTAACAGGTAGTTCAAGTCTTCAAAATGTTACAGCAACTAATATTACAACTACAACTCTATCTGCCACAACAGGTGTAACAACAGGAACTTTAAATGCAACTGGTCTTTCATCACTTCAAAATATTACTGGAACAAATATTTCTGCAACAAGTATTATTGCTACATCCAATATTTCAGCAAACAATCTTAATGCAGCAACTGGTGTATTTTCAACTGGTATTACATCAGGTATTGGTTGGTTTACAAATTCATTAACTGCTGGTAACTTGTTCGCAAATAACTTTACTGTAAGTTCCATTTTTGCAACAACTCTTACTGTAGGAACACTTTTAATGACTACAGGTATCACATCACCTAACATATTTGTTACCAATTTAACATCTACAAATGCAGTTATTAC
>JAULXA010000261.1:0-6040 GCA_032118875.1 Flavobacterium sp. | reverse complement strand
CAAAAAATTAAAAACGGAGCCGATTACATCATTACACAAATGTTTTTCGATAATCAGAAATTTTTCGATTTTGTAGCGAAATGCAGAGCGGCTGGAATCACCATTCCAATTATTCCAGGGTTGAAACCTATCGCCACAAAAAAGCAACTGAATTTAATTCCACACCGATTTAGTATAGAATTGCCAGACGATTTAATTATGGCTGTAGTGAAAGCAAAAGATAACGAAGCGGTAAAACAAATTGGTATCGAATGGTGTATACAACAAAGTGCCGAATTAGTAGCCGCTGGAATTCCAGTATTACATTATTACTCTATGGGTAAAGCGGAGAATATTAAATCCATTGCTGGAAAAATATTTTAAATCTTAATTTTTAAGGTATTGATTTTTAGTTAATTACAACGTGTATTTTGGCGAACTTTTTAGCTTTATAACGGTAAAGTTATCGTTGAATTATTGTTTTGGTTATTTTTGACACAATTAATTAAATATCCCAAAATCATGAAAAATACAATACTAATCTTACTATTAAGTTTATCGTTTCAATTTGGATTTTCAAACGATAGAGATGAGGTTCTAAATCGTGCAAGAGAATTAAAAGAAAGTAAAAATTACAGTCAAGCTCTAAAAGAATACGTTACTTACATTAAAATGTTTAAAAACGAAGCTGTAAATCTGAAAGATATTTATCTTGAAGTTTCCAATTGTTATTTTCTTAACAAAAATAATTTCATGGCATTTAAAGTAATTAAAGAAACTATTTCTAGATATGGTGCCACTAAAGAAGATTTAGAAACCAGTACGGTTTTAGATAAAAAATTATTTGAAGTAGCTTGGGCAGATATTTTTCCTGAGTATACAGAATTGAGAAAACAGTTTGTAAAAAGATTAGATAACGTAGATATTTATGTTGAAAATAATAAAGTGGAGTTAAAAACAAAGTAAAAAATATTTCCAATAGTAAAAACCTCATTAAGTTTAAGAATTTAATGAGGTTTTTTTATTTATTTCATTTAAAATGTATTTTTATCAAATTGTTGCAATTTTATACGTTATGCTAACTTTTACGCAAAAACAGAAAACCAAACAAAACAATATTGCTGAATAGTTAGAATATGAGTCAAAAAGTGATTTCGTAACTCTTTAAAACTCCTTTTTTTGAGTGTTTCACTTTTGGTAGATTAAAATTATATTTTTAACTTTAAGAATATAATTCAAATACCCATGTATTATGAAAAAAATTATCTACCTATTCGTTGTGTTATTTGTAAGTCAAATAACTTTTGCAAAAGACAAAGATTTACTATTAAAAGAAGCTAGGCAATTCGCTTTAGATAAAAATTATAATGAAGCTATTGAATCGTACAAAGCATATGTGAAATTAGCTAAAGAAGACGATTTAAAAGAAGTTTATTTTGAATACGCTAATTGTTATTTTAAAAATGATAATACTAAAATGGCGGTTAAAACTTTAAAAACCTCAATTAAAAGATACGGACTAACAGAAGAAGATTTGATTTATAGTCAAGTGTTAGATTCTAAATTGTCTGATATTACAATTGCAGAACTATATAATGATTTTTCTAGATTACGAAATAGATACGTAACCTATCAAGAAAGACATTAAACAATTAATGCGTTGATTGTTTTTAAAATCTCTTCGTAAATATGATTTATGAAGAGATTTTTTTTATGTGTAGAATTACTATTTCGTTTTCTCTCTAAAAACTTTCTCTAAATTACTACCTAAATCCGCAAGTTGAGCGTCTTCCACAATTTTTCCTTTGTGAATAATAATAATTCTATCGCAAATAGCTTCCACTTCTTGCATAATATGTGTAGATAAAAATACGGTTTTGTCTTTACCAATATTCTTAATTAATTCTCTAATTTCCACCAATTGATTCGGATCTAAACCTGTAGTCGGTTCATCTAAAATTAACACATCCGGATTGTGAAGTAAAGCCGTAGCTAAACCAACACGCTGACGAAAACCTTTAGAAAGTTCTCCAATTTTTTTATGACATTCCGGAGTTAAACCTGTCAAGTCGATCACTTCTTGTATGCGAGATTTGTCCGTTTTATGCACATCAGCACTAAATTCTAAATACTCACGAACATATAAATCCAAATACAACGGATTGTGTTCTGGTAAATAACCAACCGATTGCTGTACTCTTTTTTGAGCAGTCGTGACATCAAAACCATTTACGGTCGCTTCGCCTTCATCTGCTGTTAAATACGTTGTCAATATTTTCATCAAAGTCGATTTTCCGGCTCCATTCGGACCTAAAAAACCAACAATTTCGCCTTTGTTTACAGAAAAACATACGTTATCTAACGCTTTTTGTGATCCGTATGTTTTGGTTATGTTTTTTACTTCTATTGACATATTCTTGTTTTCAACAAAAATAATAAATAAATGCAATACTATTATAGATAAATTTAAGTTAATGTTGTTTTTGTTGTTTACTTTTTTTGTACTTTTGTTAAACAAAAAAAATAATATTATGGCTGCACCAAAAAAAAAGAAAGCAATTACTGAGGATGTAATTGTTTCTGCATATACAGATTATTGTTTAACGCATGGTAAAAAACCAAATTCGGTTTATGAATTTGCCAAACAAAACAATATGGAAGAAAGCGATTTTTATCAATTTTTTGCTTCTTTTGAGTTTTTAGAAAAGCAATATTTTGTTTCCATGTTTGCTTACACTTTAGAATTATTAGAAAAAAACGAAGCCTATCAATCGTATCAAAGTGCAGATAAACTATCGGCATTTTATTTTACTTTTTTCGAAATGGCAACGGCAAACAGAAGTTTTGTGATTTATTTACTGAAACAAGACAAAAACCCAATGAAAAACCTAGGAAAATTGTCAAAACTTCGTGAAGTATATTTGGATTTTGCCTTAACTATTCTAGAAAAACCAATTAAAATTGAACAAGAAACGGTAGTGAAAATTCAAGATAAAGTTTTGCAAGAAGCTTCTTGGTTACAATTTCTTTCGATTTTTAACTTTTGGATGAATGACGAATCACCAAATTTTGAAAAAACAGATGTTTTTATTGAAAAATCAGTAAAAGCAAGTTTCGATTTAGCCTATAATATTCCAACACAAAGCGTAATTGATTTTGGAAAATTTTTATGGAAAGAACAAATGAATGGCATGTTTTCCAAATCATAAATTCAATAAAAAATAATGAAAAAAATAGACAGTATTCCAACAGGAAAGATGGAGCGTGTAACTAAATTGGTTACCACTGGAGTGAAAGTTGGAGGAAATTACCTAAAATATTACGGCGAAAAAGTCATCAATCCTTCTCTAACAAAAGATAAATTGCACGAAAGTAATGCTACAGATATTTATGATGGACTGAAAGAATTAAAAGGGAGTGCTTTAAAAGTAGCACAAATGCTAAGTATGGAAAAAAACTTATTGCCACAATCTTATACGGATAAGTTTTCGTTGTCGCAATTTTCTGTTCCACCTTTGTCGGCGCCTTTGGTTCGAAAAACATTTAAAACCTATTTCAAACAATATCCAGAAGAATTATTTGATAGTTTTTCACCGGATTCGATAAACGCCGCAAGTATTGGTCAGGTTCATAAAGCCAAAAAAAACGGAAAAGAATTAGCGGTAAAAATCCAATATCCTGGAATTCGTGAAAGTATTAGTTCTGATATTGCTTTGGTAAAACCCATTGCCATTAGAATGTTCAATTTACAGGGAACTTCAGATGATTATTTTAAAGAAGTGGAAGATAAATTAACGGAAGAAACCGATTATACATTAGAAATTTCGCAGTCGATGAAAGTTATTGAGGATTGTGAGAAAATCGACAATCTATTATTTCCGCATTATTATCCAGAGTATTCTTCGGATAAAATTATCACGATGGATTGGATGAACGGTATTCATTTATCAGAATTTTGTTCGAGTGATGCTTCTCAAGAACAACGTGATAAAGTGGGACAAACGTTATGGAATTTTTACATGTACCAAATTCACCAATTGAAAAAATTTCACGCTGATCCGCATCCAGGAAATTTTTTGGTGGATAAAAATGACAATTTAATTGCGATTGATTTTGGTTGTATGAAAGAAATTCCTAATGATTTTTATGTGCCATATTTTGAAGTTTCTACACCAGAATCTTTAAAAGATATGGACTATTTTACAAAAAAATTGTACGAATTAGAGATTTTAAAAACTACGGATAAACCAAAAGAATTAGAATTTTTTACTGATTTGTTTCACGAATTATTATCCGTATTTACTAGACCAATAAATGAAGTTGATTTTGATTTTGCTGATATGAAATTTCAGAATGATATTGCAGCTTTAAGTGAAAAATTCGCAAGTGATAAAACGTTACGAAAAATGAATGGAAACAGAGGTTCAAAACATTTTATTTATGTAAACCGTACGTTTTTTGGCTTATACAGTCTGATGTTCGATATTAAAGCAAAAGTGAAAATTAACGATTTTAAAAAATATTTAAATTAAAAAATTAAATGAAAAATTACTTAATAATTGGCGGAAGCAAAGGTGTTGGTGAGCAAATTGTAAAAGAATTATCTGAAAAAGGAAATTTTTGTCACGTCATTTCTCGTACAGAACCAACCTATCAATTTAACGGGAATTGGCATCAATTGGATGCTTTAACAGATGAATTGCCAACAATCGAAGCTATTGATGGTTTGGTGTATTGTTTAGGAAGTATCAATTTGAAACCTTTCAATCGCTTAAGTCTAGAAGATTTTAATACCGATTTAAACGTAAATTTTTTCGGAGCGTTAAAAGCGTTTCAGTATTATTTACCAACCTTAAAAAAAGCAGAACAAGCAAGTGTTGTGATGTTTAGTACAGTTGCAGTGCAATCGGGAATGCCATATCACGCTAGTATCGCAGCCGCAAAAGGAGCAGTGGAAGGTTTGGTTAAAAGTTTAGCTGCAGAATTCGCACCAAAAATTAGAGTCAACGCCATCGCACCTTCTTTAATTGATACGCCGTTAGCTGCGGGAATTTTACGTTCAGACCAAATTAAAGAAAACATGATTGCAAAACATCCATTAAAACGAATATTAAATCCAATTGATGTTTCAAAAACGGCTTGTTTTTTACTTTCTAACGACTCAAACGGGATAACCGGACAAATAATTGTACAAGATAATGGCTTAGTGAGTTTAAGTTATTAAATATTTTATATATTTGTATCAATGTTAAAAAACAAATTAAATATGGTAGCAACTTGGTGGAATTCTTTTCGCTAGGGATTACTATGTTTTATATATAAATTAGTAAATCCCGATTTTTTCGGGATTTTTTTATTTTAAATAAAATGGAAATTACAAAAGAACATAAACAATGGTTGATCGATTTTAATTTAAATCACCCATTAGTCATAGCTGGACCTTGCAGTGCAGAAACGGAAGAACAAGTTTTAAAAATTGCACACGAATTGAAAAATTCTGATGTGTCGATTTTCCGTGCGGGAATTTGGAAACCAAGAACGCGTCCGGGTGGCTTTGAAGGTGTTGGAGAAATCGGGCTAAAATGGTTGCAAAAAGCAAAAGCAGAAACCGGATTGTTAATGGCTACAGAAGTGGCCAATGCCAATCATGTGAAACTTGCTTTAGAATATGATATTGATGTGTTATGGATTGGTGCCAGAACAACTGTAAATCCGTTTGCAGTTCAAGAAATTGCGGATGCTTTACAAAATACAGATAAAATAGTTTTAATAAAAAACCCTGTAAATCCCGATTTATCTTTATGGATTGGCGGTGTAGAACGCTTATATAATGCTGGAATTAAGAAATTAGGTGTGATTCATAGAGGATTCTCCACTTATGAAAAAACGAAATTTCGTAATAATCCCGAATGGCAAATTGCTATTGATTTGCAAAATAAATTCCCAAATTTACCGCTAATTTGTGATCCTTCGCACATTACAGGAAAACGCGATATGATTCAGGAAGTTTCGCAACAAGCTTTAGATTTAAATTATGACGGCTTAATTATTGAAACACATT
>JAULXA010000260.1:0-3988 GCA_032118875.1 Flavobacterium sp. | reverse complement strand
ATGCAGCTTTTGTTCAACAACAAGATTTTATATTTGAAATTAACATCATGTTATATCTAGAATTAGATCCTGCCTATTGCCTTTTAAAAAAAGGAATTTATCCCTTGCGATTTAGAGATGAAAAAGTTCAGGTTTTACTTTCTTTGTCACCATTTGAATAATTCCTTTTAGCTAATAAAGACAACTAATTCCTACCTAATTCATTTGGGTACAATTCTGGTAACATATCACTTTGCCAAAATTCTTTCGAATCTACATCCATAAGAGTTAACGAACCTTTGAAGGCAGCTCCAGTATCTAAATTCCAAATCGTATTTTTAAAAAGCGGTGCTACTATTTCAGTTTTTGAAATAGGCGAATGTCCAATATATATTTCTGAATAAATTTTTAGTCTTTTCGGGTAAAACTCAGCATCCACATCCATCTTTTCATCCAAACAACAAGCAACTTCCCACAGCGTTCTGTCCCAATATAATAATTTCGTAAAAAACTCATGTTCCACACCGTTCATATTGGTAAAACCCGCATGAATAAACAATCTGTTTTGTTCGTCTAAGTAATAATTTTGTAAGGCTTTTAAAAACTGAATGTGTGTTTTTCTTTTCTCATTCGAAACATTCAAATACGCATCAACAGTGGCTTTCCCACCGTGTTTAAACCACATTTCTTCGTTTAAGTATTCATGCCTATCTTCCAGCCAATCTAAAAGCAATTCATCATGATTTCCTTTTATAAAAATACAAGATTGCTTCTTAGATAAATCAATTAAAAAATCAATTACTTCAGGCGATTGGCTCCAACCATCTACATAATCACCCAAAAAAATTAAAGTATCTTTTGAAGTTGTTTTCGCTCTTTCTAAAACTTGGATTACCGCTTTTAAACCGCCATGAATGTCGCCAATTACTAATGTTCTGCTCATTTATCTTTCGTAAAATATATTTACTAATGTACAAATAAAATTGCAATTGCAAAACATGACAATTGTTAGGTTTATATTTTAAGAATTACTTATCTTTGTATTTTAATTCAATCTAAATAAGTTCGTGAGCGATTCAAATGCTTCTCTACTGAAAAAAGGGCAAAGTGCCCGAATTACCGATATTAATATTGACGAAATCCCGTTGAAGCTTATTGAAATGGGATGTTTGCCTGGTAATGACATTGAATTAATACAAATTGCACCAATGGGTGACCCTCTATTTTTTAACGTTAATGATTCGAAAGTGGCGATTAGAAGAAAAACTGCTTCTGCCATCTATATCAGCCTAGAATCCATTAAATAAATGACTCCAAATACTATAAAAGTTGCGCTAATTGGTAATCCAAATGTTGGAAAAACTTCTGTATTCAACCAATTGACAGGATTAAATCAGCAAGTAGGAAATTATCCTGGAATTACCGTTGATAAAAAAACAGGAATTTGTAAAATCAACCAAATTACCAGAGCAAAAATTATAGATTTACCAGGAACCTATAGTTTAAATGCGAATTCAATTGACGAAAATGTAGTGATTGAATTACTTTTAAACAAAAACGATGAAGATTTCCCAGATGTTGCCGTTGTGGTCACAGAAGTAGAAAACCTAAAACGAAATTTATTACTTTTTACACAAATAAAAGACCTTGAAATTCCAACGTTACTCGTTATAAACATGAGTGACCGAATGAAACAAAAAGGAATTGAATTAGATATTCCATTATTAGAAACAGCTTTAAAAACCAAAATTGCTTTAATCAGTTCTCGAAAAAACATCGGAATTGACAAGATTAAAGAACTAATTTTAAATTATAAATCACTTTCCACAGAAGCGTGTTTAAATGCAAGTTCCATTGACGAAGAATATTTCAACAGATTACGAAAAGCTTTTCCAAATCAGTTATTATATAAATTATGGTTGGTCATTACCCAAGACGTTAATTTCTTGAATTTACAACGTAATGAAATTGAAAATACGTTTACACGTTCGCACACCGAATTAAAAAAACTACAACAAAAAGAAACCATAAAGCGCTATCAATTTATAAATGATACGTTGAAAGTGGCTCAGAAAATCGATAAATCGAAAGCGACCGATTTTCAAAGCAGATTAGACAACATTTTAACGCATAAAGTTTTTGGTTACTTAATTTTCTTCGGGATTTTAATGCTTATTTTTCAATCTATTTTCGATTGGAGCAGCATTCCAATGGATTTTATTGATACGAGTTTCTCTAAATTAAGCGCTTTTACCAAAGAAAGTTTGCCTCAAGGAAAATTTACTTATTTATTATCAGACGGAATCATTCCTGGAATTGGTGGAATTGTCATTTTTATTCCTCAAATCGCCTTTCTATTTTTATTTATTTCTGTTTTGGAAGAAAGTGGATACATGAGTCGAGTTGTGTTTTTAATGGACAAAATCATGCGCCGATTCGGATTGTCAGGAAAAAGTATTGTGCCTTTAATTTCCGGAACAGCTTGTGCGATTCCTGCCATTATGAGCGCCAGAAATATCGAAAACTGGAAAGAACGATTAATCACCATTTTAATTACGCCTTTCATTACGTGTTCGGCACGATTACCCGTTTATGCCATTTTAATTTCGTTAATCATTCCCGAAAAACGCTTTTTAGGTTTCAGTTTACAAGGTTTAACTTTAATGGCTTTGTATTTAATGGCTTTTGTAGTGGCAATTGCTTCTGCTTATATTTTAAATAAGATTTTAAAACTAAAATGTAAGTCGTATTTTGTAGTAGAAATGCCAAGTTATAAAGTGCCATTGCTTAAAAATGTAGCGCTAAATGTTTTAGAAAAAACCAAAGCATTTGTCACAGGTGCTGGAAAAATAATTTTAGCCATTTCAATTGTTTTATGGTTTTTAGGTTCACACGGCCCAGGAAATTTCAACAAAGCAGAAGAAATTATCGCACAAAGAAATACTACAACTCGTTTAACAGAAGGTGCTTTTAAAAACCAAGTTAACGCTTACAAATTAGAAAATTCTTATATCGGAATTATGGGTAAAACCATAGAACCAGCCATCAAACCACTAGGTTACGATTGGAAAATCGGAATTGCAGTTGTGAGTTCCTTTGCTGCTCGTGAAGTATTTGTGGGAACCTTAGCTACAATTTACAGCGTTGGAAGTCAAAGTGAAGAAGAAGCCACAATCAAAATGAAAATGGCGGAAGATATTGATGCAAATGGCAATAAGATTTTCAATTTTGCAACGGGAATTTCACTACTTTTATTCTACGCTTTCGCTATGCAATGTGTAAGTACACTTGCTATTGTGAAAAAAGAAACCAATTCATGGAAATGGCCCATAATTCAACTCGTTTTCATGAGTGGATTTGCTTATGTCGTAGCCTTAATTGCTTATCAAACACTAAAATAATATGCAAGAAATTTTAACATACATCTGTTTAGCTTTAGCCGTAGGATTTCTGGTTAGAAAATTCTTCTGGAAGAAAAAAGCGAATAAAAAAGGCTGTGGAGACAATTGTGATTGTAAGTAATTATTCTAAAATCAATTCAATTTTATAGTCTTTTAATTCTAATGGCTTTTGCGTTTTAGTTGGTGAAATATTAAAATTAATCAGCTTTTTGTTACTCGTCATATATTTCCCAAACCAAGCTAAATTTTCTTCTTCTGTTTTTGGTGAAAAAGTTAAAACAACCGTTTCTTTAATTTCATCATTTTTCAAAACTCTAAGTTCCAAAACTAATTCGCCAGCCCATATACAATTAGTTCCTTCTGGACATCTAGAGTCAGAAATAATTGTATTAATCAGAATTACATAATCATTCATAACCACTTCTTCTTTGGAAGTAATTACAAGTACATTTGGGTTTTCTTTTACCGATTTACAAGCTACGAAAGCCAACAGAACGAGAGTTAGGATTGATTTTTTCATACTTTATCCTAAAGCTACGTCTAAACTCATCATCACAATAAAACCGCCAATAAAACCTAAAGTAGCAATATCCGTATTTTTATCTTGT
>JAULXA010000259.1:0-4825 GCA_032118875.1 Flavobacterium sp. | reverse complement strand
TGAATTACAAAATTAATAAAGAACTTAGAATTGGTTACGCCTACGATCACACTGTTAACAATTTAGGTCAATTTAATTCTGGATCACACGAAATTATGGTATTGTACGATTTAGATATTTTCGGTAAAAAAGGATATGACAAATCACCACGTTTCTTCTAAAAATACACAAATGAAAAAATTATATATCATAGCATTGTTGACTTCTTTCAGTGTATTCGCACAAGAAAGTCAAATCAAAAGAGCCGAAAAGTTCTATGCTACAGCCGATTATACAAAAGCTGCCGAATTGTATTCGAAACTAATTACAGATGAAAACACCGATCCGCAAATACTTAAACGTGTGGGCGATTCGTACTATTACATTTCTAATTTCGAGAAAGCTGCAGAAACTTATAAAATACTGTTAGAAAAGTATAAAGAATCTACAGACAACTCGTACATTTTCAAATACGCGCAATCCTTAAAAGCAACTGGTAACATAGCAGAAGCCAACAAATGGATGAGAATGTACAATAAAGATGTTCCTGAAACGGTGTACAAAGCTAATTTGGATAAATTAGAAAGTATCAAAAATCAAGGGAATAAATTTGACATTAAAAACTTAGAGGTAAATACCGCACAATCCGATTTTGGTGCCACAGAATTCAACAACCAATTGGTTTTTGCTTCGCCATCAAGAGATGTAAAAAAGGCAAAAAAATACACATGGACACAACAAAACTATCTAGATTTGTTCGTTGCAAATGTTACAAATAATGAAGTAGAGGCTTCTTCTGTAGCGTTTTCAGATGTGTTAAATTCGAAACTTCACGAAGCAAACGTAGCGTTTACAAACGATGGAAAAACAATCTATTTCACCAGAAACATCAACAATGATGGAAAACGTAAAAAAGACAAAGAAAAAATCACACATTTAGGGATTTACATGGCAGATTTAGTGGGAAATGTTTGGACAAACGTAAGACCTTTTAAATTAAACAGCACCACTTATTCTGTAATGCATCCGTCTTTAAATGCGGATAATACAAAATTGTATTTTTCTTCAGACATGCCAGGAACTAACGGTTCATTCGATATCTTTTATGTAGATATTAAAGAAAATGGTAGCTTTGGAAAACCTATTAATTTAGGTACAACCATCAATACCAAAAACAGAGAACACTTCCCTTTTATCGCAGCTGACGACAAATTATACTTTTCTTCAGACGGACATACAGGTTTCGGATTATTAGATGTTTTTGTAACCGAAAAAGAAAAATCAGGAAGTTATAAAAAACCTTTAAACGTAGGTTTACCCGTAAATACAATTGCAGATGATTTCGCTTTTACGCTAAACTCGGCAACTAAAAAAGGGTATTTTTCTTCGAACAGAGCCGACGGAAAAGGTGACGATGACATTTATAGTTTTACGCAATTGGAAATCATTGAAAACTTCAATTATTATGTAGAAGGTTTAGTAAAAGATGCTGAAACCGACAAATTAATTGAAGGTGCTTTAATTACCGTTTATAACGACAAAGGCAAAAAACTAAATGAAGTTACCGTAAGTGAATTGGCCGATTTTAAATTTGATTTAGAACCAGGAACGTACAGAATTACAGCAACACATCCAAAATACATTCCTGCTGAAGTAACATTTACCACTTTAGATAACGGAAACAAACGCCACGAGCAAATTGTAAAAATGCAACGTGTACCACAAACGTTCTTAGAAAAACTAATTGAAGAAGAAGGCGAACCAAAAGTTATTACCGATAACGGTGTTTTAATGTTCGATTTACCTGAAATTTTATTCAATTACGATAAGTTCGACATCAGACCAGATGCGGAAGTACACTTGAAAAAATTAGTAGACAAACTACAACGTTACCCACAAATTAACTTAGAAATTGGCTCACACACAGATATTAGAGGAACCGACAAATACAACGTCTATTTATCAGACAACCGTGCCAAAGCGACAAGAGATTACCTTCTTAAAAATGGCGTAGACGCTTCTCGCATCACCGCTAAAGGATTTGGAGAAAGCAAACCAAAAGTAAAATGCGACGACCACTTATGCACCGAAGAAGAACACCAAATTAACAGACGAAGCGAATTTATTATTGTTGTGAAAAAATAATAAGCTCATATACCTATTTTAAAAATCCTGAAAGTTGCTGCTTTCAGGATTTTTTGTTTGTAGGATTTTTTTGTAAGTTTGGTCACCGAAAATTCATATCACTTATCTTCTTATAATTGAGGTATAAATATCTTAAAATAAAAAGTTTAACTAGCCAAAAGAAATTTTCAACAAACAAACAACAATCAAAAAAAGACAAAATTAACATGAAGACAATTTCAATTTTTATTCTTACACTACTAACTTCATTTACAGTAACCGCCCAAGACATTACAGGAAAATGGAATGGCGCTTTAAAAATACAAGGAACACAATTAAGACTTGCTTTTAATGTAACAAAATCAGACAATGGATATAGTGCAACAATGGACAGCCCAGACCAGCGAGTAGCAGGTATTCCTGTCACAAGTACAACTTTTGAAAACTCAAAAATTAAATTCGAAATTACAAATGCTGGAATTGTATATATCGGTGAATTAAAAGATAACGAAATAGTAGGAACGTTTAAACAAAGTGGTCAAGAATTCCCTATGAATTTATCAAAAAAAGCCATTGAAAAAGAAGCACCAAAAAGACCTCAGACACCAGTAAAACCTTATCCTTATCATTCGGAAGATGTAACTTTTCAAAACACTAAAGCAAACATTTCATTATCAGGAACATTAACATTACCTACTAAAGAAGGTAATTTTCCAGTTGTAATCTTAATCACAGGAAGCGGACCACAAACCAGAGACGAAGAAATATTTGGTCATAAAGCATTTTTAGTACTTTCTGATTATTTAACGAAAAACGGAATTGCCGTTTTAAGATATGATGATAGAGGTGTCGGAAAATCAACAGGAGATTTTAAAAGTGCCACTTCTGCCGACTTTGCAACGGATGTAGAAAGTGCAATTACCTATTTAAAAACAAGAAATGAAATTAATAAAAAGAAAATTGGATTAATCGGACATAGCGAAGGTGGACTAATTGCACCAATTGTTGCTGTTAAATCTAAAGATGTTGCCTTTATTGCTCTGTTGGCAGGTACAGGAATTCAAGGGGATCAAATTCTTTTATTACAACAAAAATTAATCGCAAAAGCTTCAGGTGCAAGTGATGATGAGGTAAAGAAAACGGAAGCAGAAAACACAAAAGTATATGAAATCATTAAGCAAGCAACAAGTATTGAACAGCTAAAAATTGATTTAACAAACTACTACAAACAAGCATTAAAAGAAAAGCCAAGTACAGATAAACCAGATGGAATGAGTGATGACGAATTCATAAACCTAGTAGTCGAAGATTATGCAACTCCTTGGATGCAGTATTTCATGAAATATAATCCAACACCAACATTAGAAAAAGTGAAATGCCCAGTTTTAGCCATTAATGGAGCTAAAGACTTACAAGTTACACCAAAAGAAAACTTAGAAGGCATTAAAAAAGCAGTAACAAAAGGGGGTAATAAAAAAGTAACAACCATAGAGTTACCCAACTTAAATCACTTATTTCAAGAATGTACCACAGGTTCACCTAACGAATATGGTACAATTGAACAAACGTTTTCACCAACGGCAATGACAGTAGTATTAAATTGGATAAAAACACAAACAAAATAAACCCGATAGCTCAGATTTCAATCCACACCCACAAAACATATGAAAAAAATAATCACAATTTTAACTGTCTTAATTCTTATTTCATGCTCTTCAGATAATGAGAATAAAGATTCTGAAACTATCCCAAACCCACCCAAGAATTTATCAGGTAGTGTTATCTCCTCAACCCAAATTAATTTATCTTGGACTGATAATTCAAATAACGAAACTGGCTTTAAAATAGAAAGAAAAACTGGAACTGGAAATTATGTCATCGTAGGTACAATTGACTCCAATTTATCTACATTTACTAACACTGAATTATTACCAAATACAACATATACTTACAGAGTTTCTTCATTTAATACATTTGGAAATTCTTCAACTTACTCAAATGAGATTAGTTTAACAACCAATATTCAACTTGGAGTACCCAATTTAGAGACTAAAAGCATATCACTAATTAGTTCAACAACAGCTTCAAGCGGAGGTATTATCATTAGTAGTGGGTCTAGCGAAATAACTACGAAAGGAATCGTTTGGTCTACCAATCAAAACCCAACAATTGACCTATCAACTAAAACAAATGATGGTACAGGCTCAGTTAATTTCACAAGCGCAATAACTGGGCTAACTAATAGCACAACCTATTATGTCAGAGCTTATGCTACAAATAATATAGGAACTTCGTATGGTAATCAAATTAGTTTTACAACAAGCCCACCAATAATTACAACAACAGATGTAGAAGGCAACACTTATGAGCTAGTAACTATTTGTAATCAAAAATGGTCAAAAACAAACTTAAATGTTTCTAAATTTAGAAATGGTGATATTATTCCTCAAGTAACAGACCCCATAGAATGGCAAAATTTAACTAGTCCAGCTTGGTGTTATTATGAAAATCTTTCCTCAAACGGAACAACATATGGTAAGTTATATAATTGGTATGCTGTGAATGATCCTAGAGGCTTAGCTCCGGTTGGCTACCACGTTCCAAATGAAACAGAATGGGACATCATGTTACTTTGCCTAGGAGACACAGGGGTTGCTGGTGGTAAAATGAAAGAAATTGGTACTACAAATTGGTCTAATCCTAATACAGGGGCTACCAATAG
>JAULXA010000258.1:0-8016 GCA_032118875.1 Flavobacterium sp. | reverse complement strand
GCAAATTGACAATTGGCCAAGCATTTTCAAATGTTTATATAGCGTTTTCACTTTACGAAATTCTTTAATAATCACTATACTATTATTTATTTGTCAAGGAAGCTCAAAATATATTGGCACCTTATTGCCTATTTTCACTGTAAAAGAACTTAACTGGACTAATGTAGATTACTCAAATTATTATGCCACAGCCAAACTAATTGGTGGAATTTTAGGCATGCTCATTGGTGGAATCCTTATAGATAAGTTCGGAAAAAAAAGAATGATGAATATTTATTTTTTAGGCTTTATTATAAACATTTCAATTTTTGCTTTTTCCAATATTTACTGGACTAATAAAAGTTTTATTTATGCCTATATGATATTTCAAAATATTTTTTACACGTTGTCATCAATTGGTCTTTTTGCAATAGCCATGCAATGCTGTTGGAAGAAAATTTCAGCATGTCAGTTTACGCTTTACATGACTATTTCAAACCTCGGACAAATGGTATTCGCCTCATTAATTGGTCCAATTAAAGAACACTTTAGTTGGCAAAATTCACTCTTTGCATTTGCACTTTTTATAGCATTAGCCTGGTTTATTTTGCAATTTTTAAATATCGATAAACAAATAGAAAGCGTAACGAATTTAGAAAAATTAGATTTGGAAAATTCGTAACTTAGTATCTAATTAAACTTTAGGATTATGAGAGTTTTATTCTTAATTTTATTCGTGACAATACAATCATGTGCAACAAAAAAGTATATTGAGAAACGATTGCTGCCTGAAGGAATAATATCAGCAACCGAAGAAACATTTGTAGTAATAGATGATCAAAAAAAGCTTGTATATAAAAAGGAAATGGTTTTTACTAAAAATGGACGCATTAAATACTCCAAAACTGTTGATGCTGAAGGCAATCTAATACAAGAAACCGAAAAGAGATTATGGTTTGAAAAGGAATCGTATCCAAATAAAGAACCTTATTATTGCAAAACTCGCTGGAAACCTAATCAACGAGAACGTATCAGTTGCTATACTCAAAAACAATACAAAGAAAATGAATCCATTTATCATTATAAAAAAGACGGTACTATTGATAAAATCGTAGATAATTTTACCTCTTTCCAAACTCAGTATTTCTTCTATACCAATAAAGAACTCTCTAAAATTGTTATCAAAGACAAAAATGATAAACTCATTGACGAAATTTTAATTTCTTGTGAATCTAAAGATAAAAAAGGAGCTTGTTTAAAAGAGATTAGAATTTCAAATAAAACAAATAAAAAGGAAGAAATATACTTCACTCCGATATATGATTAAACCTATATCGTAGATTTACAATTTATGTCCAAAATTATCATTACCAATATGAAATTAAAAATAGTGCTTTTTTTAATTTTGGGATTTTTTCTTCTCAGGTTTTAGATAAAAATTAAGACTGCTCAACAAGAACCATAAAGAATATTTATCAAAGAACTTGAATTCAAATATTATGATTGAAATTTACTTAACGTTAAGCAATTAGACAAATCAAACAATATAAAGTATAATAAAGTAGATCACATTTATAAAAAAAATTAAGAAATAAAGCGCTAAACCATCCATGTTAATACATAGTAGTATAAAACTTCCTTCCTCTTTGTTAAATCTTCCTTCCGCTAGTAGAATTCTTCGCTAAGTTATAACCATAAGCCAGTTGAAAGGTCCATATTCATAAATCCAAAATCGTAAATTAATCAATACAAGCTAAATTAATAGCTAAAAGAAGCAGCCAATTGCGATTCCAGTTATGACTACAAAAACAAAAGTCTCGGCCGTAAAACCGAGACTTCTGCAAGATGTTTGTTTGAAACTATAATTCATTTCTTACCACATGTTAAAGTTGTTTTTTGAAGAACAACAAATGCAGTTGCAAAACTATAAATCATTTCAGGCATAAACGCTCTAATTTTCCTTTTGGAATCTTAGTTGCTCAATTGCTTTAAACAAACACCTTTATCTTAATAGCATCGGATGTATATGAACGTAAATCTATTCCAAAGATACTTCCGTTTTTTAAATACAAACATGATAGCAATCAACTTTTGTAGTAATTGTAATCAGGTCATCAACTGATTTATATCAATAAAAAAGGCAAATGAAAAATATAATTTTGAATATTGTTTTTTAATGTGAAGCACTATACTGTTTTTAAATTTTGTTTATAAAACATAAATTGATTTTGTCATGAAGAAAGTACTCTGTTTTTTATTTGCCACAATATTTGTTTACTATTCTTGCAATAAACATGAAAATAATAAAACAAAAGAAGAAACTAAGTTTCCAAAACAAGTCACAGAAAAACCAGATATTAAGGTCAAAGTCAACAAAAAATATGATAAATATGGAAATTTAATTGCTTTTGATTCGACTTACACATCCTATTATAATGGTAAAATCGATGATAGCATTTTGCTTGACACTCTATTTAAAAAGTTTAAACCTTCTTTCAATAAACAGTTTCCAATTATGAAAGACCCGTATTTTGATAAACTTTTTTACAATGATTCTTTATACTATAATGACTTTTTTCATGAAGATTTTTTTAGAAAAAGAATGGAATTGAATAAGGAATATATCGATAAAATGATGCAACAAATGGACTCCATAAAAAACGCCTATTTTAAAGTAGATGGCAAGAGATTAAAAAACACTAAATAAAAAAAGGTTGGAGTCAGAAATTGGAGTACTGATATTCAAAATGGTAAGATAAAATTATGGTAATTGAACTGTAAAATAAGTTTTGACAAAGATGAAAACAATTGAAATTGAAATTCCAGTTAATGGCTGTACTCTAAAAGGTAATTTGAACATTCCTAAACATCCAACAGCAATTGTTGTATTTGCTCACGGAAGTGGAAGTAGTCGTTTTAGTAAAAGAAATATAAAAGTAGCTAGTCTATTAAACGACCACAATATAGCGACCATTCTTACCGATTTGTTATCTTTTGAGGAAGACAAAATTTATGAAAACCGTTTTGATATTGATTTACTTACCAAAAGATTGGTGGCAGTAACCAAACATATAGCGCAACTACCCGAATTGAAAAAATTACCAATTGCTTACTTCGGAGCAAGTACTGGAGCGGCATCAGCTTTGAAAGCGGCAGCACAATTATCAGATAAAATTTATGCTGTTGTTTCTAGAGGTGGCCGACCAGATTTAGCTTTTTCAGATCTCAAAAACGTAAAAGCTCCTACTTTATTAATTGTTGGAAGTTTAGACGATGTAGTCATTGAACTCAACTTGCAAGCTTTAAAAGTTCTTAATTGTGAAAAACATTTGGAAACTATTTCTGGGGCAACACATTTGTTTGAAGAACCCGGTAAGCTAAATAAAGTCGCAGAAATAGCAACTGCATGGATAGAAAAATATACACGCAAACCTAAAACATCAAAACATGATTTACAAAAATAGACAAGATGCTGCAGAAAAACTCATACCGTTTTTAAAAGACTATCAGAACCAAGAATGTGTTGTTTTAGCAGTACCAAGAGGTGGCGTTCCTATCGGATATGCTATTGCTCACCACTACAACTTTCCACTTGATCTGTTGCTTACTAAAAAAATTGGACATCCTTCTAATCCAGAGCTAGCAATTGGAGCCGTTAGTTTAAAGAATGAAATTATTGATGATTTTTATGATGTTTCAAAAACTTATATCAACGAAAAAATCAATGAATTAAGAGAAAATCTTAAATTGAAAAGTAAGAAATTTATGGGAGAAAAATCGCCTATTAATCTGAAAAACAAAACGGTAATTATCGTTGACGACGGCATTGCTACAGGCAATACACTCTTGGTCGCAATTCAAATGATTCGCAATCAGTTGCCGAATAAAATTGTAATAGCTGTACCTGTTGCTCCTTCTGAAACCGCCATAAAAATTGGTAACAAAGTGGATGCTTTTATATGCCCCGTAATTGTTGACTACTTTAGAGGTGTTGGTGGGTACTATCTTGACTTTACTCAAGTTTCTGATGAAGAAGTGTTACAACTTATGAAGAACATAAATCAAAAAACAAAGAATAAAATAAAAACAACATGAAAACATTTTATGTCCAAACGAACCCTATGAACGATGGTGAAATGATTGACCTCCGAAAAGTAATTTCTGAAAACTCGATACCCTTAAATAATGAAGCAGGTCTTCAAAAATTAATTGATATGATTGGAGATGCTAAATATGTTTTACTTGGAGAAGCATCACATGGAACTCATGAATATTATACTTGGCGTACTCAAATAAGCAAAATGCTAATCGAAAAAAAGGGATTTTCATTTATAGCAGTAGAAGGAGATTGGCCAGATTGTTATCGATTAAATCGATATATAAAAAATTACCCAGATTCAGGTAAATCAGCATACGAAGTTTTACATAGTTTCAATCGCTGGCCAACTTGGATGTGGGCCAATTGGGAAATTGTTGCTTTAGCAGAATGGTTATTTAACTATAATGAAGCCCGAAGTGAAGATGATAAAATCGGTTTTTATGGCTTAGATGTTTACAGTCTTTGGGAATCATTAGAGGCCATTGTTACTTTCTTACAAAAAAATGATTACACTACAAAAGAAGTTGCTATCCAAGCAATACAGTGTTTTGAACCCTTTAAAGATCGTGAAGGCCAGGATTATGGAAAGGCTTCCCGTCTTGTACCCTCACTTTGTGAAAATCAAGTAGTTGAATTGCTTTCAAAAATAAGACAAAATGCACCATATTACGATAGCGACCCAGAATCAATCATGAATGTAGAACAAAATGCAAAGGTGGTAGTAAATGCAGAGAAATATTACCGTGCAATGGTAAAAGCTAGTGCAGATTCATGGAATATCCGCGACCGACATATGGTAAATACTCTAAATGATTTGATGGAATTTCACGGACAAAATACCAAGACCATTATTTGGGAGCACAACACACATATTGGAGATGCTCGGGCAACGGATATGGCAAAGGAGGGAATGGTTAATGTCGGACAAATTATTAAACAACAAAATCAAGAAAAAGTGGTTTTTAGCGTTGGTTTTGGATCCTACAAAGGTACCGTTATAGCAGGTTTGGAATGGGGTGCAAATATGCAAATTATGACGGTTCCTGAAGCAAGAAAAGACAGTTGGGAATCAGAATTACATCTTATAGATGCCAAAGATCGAATTGTCTTTATGAATGATACTATAAAAGAAATCATGGGAAACAAATACTTCAATCATCGTGCTATTGGCGTAGTTTACCGACCTCAATTTGAATATTTTGGAAATTACGTACCTAGCAAAATGGCATACCGTTACGATGCTTTCATCCATATTGAGGAAACCTCAGCATTGAATCCACTTCATTTAAATCCCGATGGGAATCAGATGCCAGAAACATATCCTTTTGGTGTTTAAATTCAAAACCCTGCTTCGGCAAAGTTAAAACTTCCTTACGCATGTAGATTTCTACCTTACACAAGTATAAAACTTTCTTCCGCTCTGTTAGAATTAACTTCCACTCTGTTAGAATTACTTTCCGCTTTATTAGAATTACTTTCCGCTTTGTTAAAACTTCCTTCCGCTTTGTTAGAATTAACTTCCACTCTGTTAGAATTACTTTCCGCTTTGTTAAAACTTCCTTCCGCTCTGTTAAAACTTCCTTCCGCTCTGTTAGAATTACCTTACGCTCTGTTAAAACTTCCTTTCGCAAGTAGAAAACTCCTGACTACTAAAATAAAACACTCCCAATTTCAAATAAAATTGGGAGTGTTTATAAAAATAGAATTTAATTTAATTACAAAATTCTCTTATAGATTTTATAGCTTCATCGTAAGTTGGATCAATTTCAACAGCTTTTTTAAAATCTACACAACCACTGAAATTATCACTTAAATAAAATCTAGCAACACCTCTATTATAATAAGCTTTTGAATATTTAGGATTTAACTCAATTGCTCTATCAAAATTGGCTAACGCTTTTTTATAAAATTTTAATTTTATATTACAAACACCAATATAATAATGTGCTTCGTGATTCTTAGGATCCAATTTTATAACTCCATTGAATGCATCAATAGCTTTTTCAAAATCTTTATCTATAAATTTAATCAATCCTTCATCGAACTTTTTATCAATTTGAGCTGAAACTTGAAAACAAAATAATAAAACAAAAAATTTAAAAAACAATTTCATAAACCAAAAATCAAAATCCTAAATCCTAAATCCTAAATCGTAAATCAAACTTACATATTTCTTCTATACTGCCCTCCAACTTCAAACAAACCAGCAGTAATTTGTCCTAACGAACAAACTTTTGTTGCTTCCATTAATAAAGCAAATATATTTTCGTTCTTAATGGCTGCCGTTTGTAGCAATTCAATTTGATTCGCAACTATTTCTGAATTAGCTTCTTGTAAATGATTTAACATTTCAATTTGATATGCTTTTTCTTCTTCCGTTGCACGAATTACTTCCGCAGGAATAACCGTTGGAGAACCTTTTGAACTTAAGAAAGTATTTACACCAATAATTGGGAATTCTCCTGTATGTTTTAATGTTTCGTAATACAAACTCTCCTCTTGAATTTTACTACGTTGGTACATCGTTTCCATCGCTCCTAAAACACCACCACGTTCTGTGATTCTGTCGAATTCTTGTAAAACAGCTGCTTCTACTAAATCCGTTAATTCTTCAATAATGAAAGAACCTTGAATTGGATTTTCGTTTTTCGCTAAACCTAATTCTTTATTAATAATCAACTGAATCGCCATAGCTCTACGCACTGATTCTTCGGTTGGAGTTGTAATTGCTTCGTCGTAAGCATTCGTATGTAACGAGTTACAGTTATCGTAAATCGCATATAATGCTTGTAAAGTCGTACGAATATCGTTAAAGTCAATTTCTTGTGCGTGTAATGAACGTCCAGAAGTTTGAATGTGGTATTTCAACATTTGCGCTCTTTCGTTCGCTCCGTATTTGTTCTTTAAAGCTTTCGCCCAAATTTTACGAGCTACACGACCAATTACGGCATATTCTGGATCAATTCCGTTAGAGAAAAAGAAAGATAAGTTGGGTCCGAAATCGTTGATATTCATACCGCGACTTAAATAATATTCCACGTAAGTGAATCCATTTGCTAGCGTGAAAGCTAATTGTGTAATTGGGTTCGCTCCTGCTTCAGCAATGTGATATCCTGAAATAGAAACCGAATAGAAATTACGAACGTTTTCTTTAATAAAGTATTCTTGAACGTCACCCATTAAACGTAAAGCAAATTCTGTAGAGAAAATACACGTATTTTGAGCTTGATCTTCTTTTAAAATATCTGCTTGAACCGTTCCACGAACTTGAGCTAACGTTTTAATTTTAATATCAGTATAAATATCTAAAGGTAAAACTTGATCACCAGTTACTCCTAAAAGCATTAAACCTAAACCATTATTTCCTTCTGGTAAATCCCCTTGATACGAAGGACGAGCTACTCCTTTTTTCTTATAAATCTCAGTAATTTTAGCTTCAACTTCCTTTTGTAAACCGTTTTCAACAATATATTTTTCACAGTTTTGGTCTATGGCCGCATTCATGAAGAATCCTAACAACATTGGCGCTGGTCCGTTAATTGTCATAGAAACTGAAGTCGCAGGATGACTTAAATCGAAACCAGAATATAATTTCTTAGCATCATCTAAACAACATATTGAAACTCCAGCATTACCAATTTTTCCATAAATATCAGGACGAATATGTGGATCATTTCCGTATAACGTTACCGAGTCAAAAGCTGTTGATAAACGCTTAGCTGGTAATCCAGCACTTACATAATGGAAACGTTTGTTGGTTCTTTCGGGTCCACCTTCACCAGCAAACATTCTACTTGGATCTTCTCCTTCACGTTTAAATGGATATAATCCAGATGCGAATGGGAATTCTCCAGGAACATTTTCTTGTAAATTCCATTTTAAAATATCACCCCAAGCTTGGTATTTTGGTAACGCTACTTTTGGACTTTGAGAATGTG
>JAULXA010000257.1:0-3603 GCA_032118875.1 Flavobacterium sp. | reverse complement strand
GATTCTTTACATTTTGAAATTTTCTGGCGGTTGTTTTGATATTTTTCGCTTGCAATTGCATTAAATTACCCAATTCGTCATTAAAAATTACTTTTAAATCGGGTTTGATAGAATCTTTATAGGCAACGGTTTGTATAGAAATCGACAATTTATCTGATGCTTTTTGCCAAGAAAACTGCGAAATGTTTTTAAGATTTGGATTTTTCGAGGTTACCGAATCACGAACTAAAATTTCTGGTGTTTCAATTTGTAAAATGGGCAATCCATATTCGGAAACCAACCATTCTTTTTTCAGGTAATAATCGGCGTCTTTTCCGTTGATTTTGGCGTTGCAATAATTCGTTACATTTTCCCATCCGAAATAGAAAACTACAGAAACCATTGAAACTAAAAACGTGACAATAAATGCCGTTTGTCTGATGTTTTTATATTTGTGTTGTTTTTGTTCTTCGACTAATTTAGCTAAGGCGAAACGTTGTTCTTCTGCTGAAGTTGGCAAGGTTTTATGAAATACGCTAATAATATTTTCAGAAACTGATTTGTCTAAATTTTGTTCTTCTTCCGACACCGAAATCTTCGCGAATTTTACTAAATCGGCTTTAGTGAATAATTTTTCTATTTGAGAAATCGTGGTTTCTGAAATTTCGAATTGTTTCTCAGCAACGGCATTTTTTAACTTGAAAATAAATTGTTCCGTCGTACTTTCTAAAGCAGAAAATTCTAAGGTTTTTTCGAAATACGATTTAATAATTTCGGTTAATCCTGAATAATATTCTTTAGAATTCGACTGATTATTGACTTCCGAAAAGCGTAAAAATGCTTTGTTATATGGCGAAATATATTGTTCCGCTTTCTTTTTATTACGATGTTTTAATCTAAGAATAAAATAAAAGATTGCACCTAAAACCAATGCGAAAAGGAAACCTAAAATCACATCTTTATCTGTTAATTCTTTGCTTGTTTCTTCGTTTTTGAAGTTGATGCTTTCATCTTCTTTGATGTCGTGCATTTTTTGTTTTGTCGTATCAACAGCAACATCAACTACTGAAATTTCAATACTTTCAGAATTAATTTTCTTTTTATTTACGACAACTTCTAACGACGGAATTTTGTATTTTCCAGCGTCAAATTGCGTCAAATTATATTTTTTTGTCCATTCAATTTGATTGGCTTTTTTTAATTTTTCTGGCGGAAATGATTCCACAACTTCTAGTTTTCCAATAGAATCTAAATCGGGGAAAACCACTAAATCCTTTTCGTTTACTTTTGTTTTTAAAGTCAACTGAATTTGTTCGCCAATTTTGATTTCGTTTTTAGAAACCATTGTGCCTACTGTTTGAGAGAATCCAGAAGAAAAACTGAATAGAAAAATCAGTAAAGCAAAAGTTCTCGATACATTTTTTGCTTCGTTTCTCTTCTCAAAAAACACTCGAACTGACGATTTTAAAGTTACAAACCCACTCATTACGTTCTACTTTTAAAATAGGTTAATAATTTGGTGACGTAACTTTCGTTCGTTTCGGTTTCTACCAAACCTGCGGCGCATCTACTAAACATGTTTTGGCAGGTTGCCACTTTCGAAATATAATTTCTTTCGTAAGCCATTCTTGTAGTTTGTGTTTGTGTATCAATCCAAACCAATTCGCCAGTTTCGGCATCTTGCATTTGAATAATTCCCACATTTGGTAAGCTTTTTTCACGAGCATCGTAAATTCTAATACCGGTTACATCGTGTTTTTTGGATGCGATTTGTAACGGTTTTTGGAAATCGGATGTCATAAAATCGGAAATTAAAAACACAATAGCGCGTTTTTTAATGACGCTTGATAAAAATTCTAAAGCACCAGAAACATTGGTTTTTTGACTTTTTGGGTGAAATTCAATTAATTCACGAATGATTCGTAAAACATGCGATTTTCCTTTTTTGGGCGGAATGAATAATTCGATTTTATCGGTGAATAGAATCAAACCAATTTTATCGTTATTTTGAGTCGCTGAAAAAGCTAACGTTGCGGCAATTTCAGTCACAATATCTTTTTTATTTTGAGCTGATGTTCCGAAATTTTGAGATCCCGAACAATCTACCATTAACATCATGGTTAGTTCCCGTTCTTCTTCAAAAATCTTAACAAAAGCATCGTTATTTCTGGCAGAAACGTTCCAGTCAATCGCTCTAAAATCGTCACCGTATTGGTATTGTCGCACTTCAGAGAAAGTCATACCGCGTCCTTTAAAAGACGTGTGATATTGGCCCGAGAAAATATGATTGCTCAATCTTCGGGTTTTGATTTCAATTTTTTTAACTTTCTTAAGTAACTCTTTGGTTTCCATTTTAGTTTTGTTTCAAGTTTCAAGTTGTTTTTGTTTCAAGTTGTTTAGAACCTGAAACTTTAAACTTTAAACAAGAATTACGGTACTTGAACCTGATTTAAAACTTTATTGATAATGTCTTCTGAAGTAATGTTTTCGGCTTCTGCTTCATACGTAATTCCAATTCTGTGACGTAAGACATCGTGAACCACGGCGCGAACATCTTCTGGAATGACATAACCTCTTCGTTTAATGAATGCGTAACATTTCGCGGCTAACGCTAAATTAATACTTCCACGAGGCGAAGCTCCGAAACTAATTAAAGGTTTTAAACTATCTAAACGGTATTTTTCTGGATAACGCGTGGCGAAAACAATATCTAAAATATATTTTTCGATTTTCTCATCCATGTAAACCTCTTTCACGGTTTCTTGAGCTTTGATAATTTGAGCAATACTTACCACAGGATTGATTGTCGCAGCACTTTCTTTTAAACTGTTACGAATAATCAATTGCTCTTCTTCCATTTTCGGATAATCGACGATGGTTTTTAGCATAAATCTGTCGACTTGAGCTTCTGGCAACGGATACGTTCCCTCCTGCTCGACTGGATTTTGCGTCGCTAAAACTAAAAATGGATTGTCTAATTTGTATGTCGTTTCCCCAATCGTAACTTGTTTTTCTTGCATCGCTTCTAACAACGCCGATTGCACTTTGGCTGGCGCTCTGTTGATCTCATCGGCTAAAACAAAATTGGCGAAAATTGGACCTTTTTTTACGGTAAATTCGTTTTCTTTGAAATTATAAACCATGGTTCCCACAACATCTGCTGGTAACAAATCTGGTGTAAACTGAATTCTATGAAAACTTCCGTGAACCGCTTTTGAAAGTGTGTTAATCACTAACGTTTTGGCTAAACCAGGCATTCCTTCTAATAAAACGTGACCTTGACCTAATAAACCAATCAATAAACGTTCAATCATGGATTTTTGACCCACAATGACTTTGCTTAATTCGGAAGTCAATAAATCTATAAAAGCGCTTTCTCTTTCAATTTTTTCATTAATGGCACTGATGTCGATGCTTGTATTATTTTCTTGCATTTTGTTTGGTTTAATTCGGGTGTAAATTTTAAAAAAATACTTTAACAATGCAAGTTGGAATATAAAAATATTTTTTGTTGTTAATTGTCCGTTAAATTATAGGGAAAAGGTGAAATTTTAGTGAATAATTAAGAAAATGTTGTTATTTTTAATGAAAATTTACAATTATGTCTACACCAACATCAAATAT
>JAULXA010000256.1:0-4335 GCA_032118875.1 Flavobacterium sp. | reverse complement strand
GTGCATGTTGTGGATGAGCCTTATACAATGGAATACAGAGTTTGTGAATTTATTCACGATGATGTAATTCGTGTTGATTTCCGATTAGGATTTAGAGTTGCTCCAAAATTCAATAAAATGTTTGCTCAGGTTGTAAAAGACATGCAAAAAAGAGGAGAAGTTGATTTAACAAGTCGTTACACCTCTTTAAATAAGCATAAAGTAATTAGTGACTTCAGATTTGTATTAATTGAGAAATTTATGTCTTATGACAATGCATTACCTTTCTACGAAAAATTAATTTTAGATGGTTATGCTATATTGAAAAAAATGGGCTTATCTGAGGAAAAAGCTTTTGGTTTAGATCCAGGTTCTGTTACAATTGAAAAGTTCCCGCTGAAAATTTCGGAAACTAAAGCGATTAAATTAACTAGAGTAGATTAATATAAATAAAAAGCCAGAATTTACGTTCTGGCTTTTTTTATGATTTATTTAATACGTTTATTATTAGATTGTTCAGATATTTCTGCACAACGACAGTCTCTAACATTTTCATAAATTTAAAAGTCCAATTCGTTTACAAAAAATGATTAATTTTGTAAAAAAAGAAATCATGGAAAATTCTGTACTAATAATTGTAGCTGTTGTTTTTTTAGTATTTTTTTTAATAGTATATTTTGTAAAGCAAAATAAAAAAGATAAAAAGGAATTGGAAAAAAAATTAAACAATGATTATAAAAAAATCGATTATTCTGATGAAGATTAGATAAGTAATTTAAATGAAAAAGCCAGAATTTACGTTCTGGCTTTTTATATTTTTGTTTTATATCACTTTCTTAATGACTCTCAGTTTGTGAGTGTGTCTTCCCGTGTCAACATTATAAATCCCTAAGTGGTCAATTCTGTCAATTCTAACTTTTCCTGAAGCGTGAATGATGTAATTGTTTTCCATCATAATTCCCACGTGGATAATGTTTCCTTCATCGTTATCGAAAAAAGCTAAATCTCCGGGTTCACTTTCTTCAATAAAACTTAAGGCTTCACCTTGTTTGGCTTGTTGTGAAGCATCTCTTAAAAGAGTATAACCGTTTAGTTTATACACCATTTGAGTAAATCCAGAACAGTCAATACCAAAAGGGGTTTTTCCACCCCATAAATAGGGTGCGTTTAAATATAAAAAGGCCGTTTTAAGAAGATTGTCTTTTGGTTTTACACCACATTCTTTTTTACCTTCAAACTGAAAATTGGCTGTATTTACTTCGTTGATATCTAAGAAATTCAAAGAACTTCCTAATGGAATAGGCATTAGCTGATTGGTTTCGTACGAAATGAAATCAATTAATTCTCCATTTAAAACGATTTCCGAATTTTCTAGTAAATTGAATTGATTTTCGGTAATTTCTTGAAATTGTTTGTTGTCAATCCAACCTTCGTATGCATCGAAAGCCGTTTGTATTTTTGTCCATTTAGGAGAAGTTTCTATTATTTTAAAAGAATCACCAAATAACAATTGAGAAACCATTTCACTTCTGTCACTGGCTTCACTTCTTATCGGTACAATTCCTAAATTACAAATTCCAAACATGTATAGAAGAATAGAAATAGAAAATAGAAGTTAGAAAAAGGAATTTCGTCTAACTTCTATATCTAAATTATTAAAATTATGCTCTTTCAATAACAATTGCAGAAGCACCACCACCACCATTACAGATAGCTGCAGCACCAATTTTTGCATTGTTTTGTGCTAAAACATTAATTAAAGTTACAATAATTCTGGCTCCAGAACAACCAAGTGGATGTCCTAAAGAAACCGCTCCGCCATTTACGTTTACTTTGTCGTTATCTAAACCTAAGATTTTAGCATTGGCTAAACCAACAACTGAAAACGCTTCGTTAAATTCGAAGAAGTCAACATCTGAAACTGATAAACCAGCTTTGTCTAATGCTTTTGGTAAGGCTTTCGCTGGAGCAGTTGTAAACCATTTTGGTTCTTGCGCTGCATCTGCGTATGATTTGATATATGCTAAAGGTTTTAAACCTAATTCGTTTGCTTTTTCTTCGCTCATTAAAACTAATGCCGCAGCACCATCATTAATAGTTGAAGCGTTTGCCGCAGTTACAGTACCTTCTTTTGTAAAAACTGCTGCAAGAGTAGGGATACGGTCTAATTTTACATTCGTGTACTCTTCGTCTTTAGAAACGATAATTGGATCACCTTTTCTTTGAGGAACTTCAACAGGAACAATTTCTGCATCAAATTTACCAGCACCCCAAGCATTTGCTGAACGTGTGTAAGATTGAATTGCGAAATTATCTTGTTCTTCACGAGTAATTTTATATTCTGTTGCGCATAAATCTGCAGAAACTCCCATAGCGTTACCATCGTAAGCATCTGTAAGTCCGTCTTTTTGCATTCCATCTACGAAAGTAGTAGGACCGAATTTTACTCCATTTCTTAAATGTGCGTAATGAGGAATTAAACTCATGTTTTCCATTCCACCAGCAACAACAATTTCAGCATCTCCAGCCATAATAGCTTGAGCGCCTTGCATTACTGCTTTCATTCCTGAAGCACAAACTTTATTAATAGTTGTACAAACTACATCATTTGATAAACCTGCAAACAAAGCTGCCTGACGAGCTGGAGCCTGACCGTTTCCTGCCTGAACTACATTTCCCATTAACACTTCGTCAACTAAAGAAGGGTTTAAATTTATTTTATTTAAAGCGCCTTTGATAGCTGCTGCTCCTAATTTAGTTGCTGGTACACTTGATAATGCTCCCATAAAACTACCAATTGGAGTTCTAACAGCTGATACGATAACTACTTTTTTGCTCATTGTGATTTGTTTTATTTTTTGCGAAAGTAACTAAATTTTACCGAATTTTAAAGGATTTTTTGCTTTTTTAACGTGTGTAATATTGAATTTAAAACGTTAGATCGAGTGTTTTTTGTTTCTTTCATTTTTTGAAACGAGAGAAATTAAAATTGTATCGAGAACCGTTTTTAATGTATTATATTCGCATTCTCGATACAATTTTCTATCGAAAATCATTCGAATTGACGATATAATATCATTAAAAACGAATTGCTTTAAATTTATTAATTAGTGTATAATGTTGATATTTAGTAAGTTTGTTTTTTATTTGAAAATAATGCTATTTTTTTATTGGAATTAAAATAATGTTGTCATATATTTGCAACCGCAAAAAAGGATAGTTCTTTGCAGAATTTATTGGAGAGGTGCCAGAGTGGTAATGGAGCAGTTTGCTAAACTGTCGACGGGTAACTGTCGCCAGGGTTCGAGTCCCTGTCTCTCCGCTTTTTTTCCTCGGGGTGTAGCGTAGCCCGGTTATCGCGCCTGCTTTGGGAGCAGGAGGCCGCAGGTTCGAATCCTGCCACCCCGACAACATTTGGTTGTCAACTGAATAAAATTTTTTAAGGTTGCGTAGCTCAGCTGGATAGAGCAACTCACTTCTAATGAGTAGGTCCCAGGTTCGAATCCTGGCGCGATCACAACGAGTCCCGATAGTTTTATCGGGACTTTTTGTTTTTATAAGTTTGAAGTAGGGAGATATCTAATCGCAGTAAAGAGTTTTCTTTCCGCAGTAACAAGATATTTAATAGCAGTAAAAAGATTTCTTTCCGCAGTAGGGAGATTTCTTTCCGTAGTAGGGAGTTTCCTTTTCGCAGGAGTAAGATATCTAAATGCAGTAAGGAGTTTTCTTTTTTGACTTGGAACTTAATAAACACGAAAAGTCAGCTAATATTCTATTGCTGGGTTAAGAGTTAGTATATTTTAATTACTATTCTTTTTAAAAACTTCTTTCACACCACCTTTTGTCAAGATTATAGAATTGTAACTACCTGATTTGTCTTGAATAAATTCAACGGTTCTGTCGTTATTGTCTGCTCTGAAAAATTTTGTTTTGGATTCAGGAATAAGTTCCATTTCTATACTATTGTAGTAGAGTTTACCGTCAATTTTTACAATTTCAATTTTACCATACTTGCCTACATATTTATCATATATTGTAGTATCTATTTTAGTTTGATGATGTTTATATGGAAGTTCCACTTCTTTTTGCAGTGCAATTGCTGAAAGGCCATAGCCTATAATGTGTGAAAACGATTCGTTATTAGAAAGTACAGTTACAAAAATTTTGTCATCTGTAAATCGGTTAAAAGAAGTCATTGTACCAAAAAAACCTCCATCATGAGCAATTAGTTGATGTCCGTGATTATAAAATGGATTAATAATAAATCCATATCCCCAGTTTTGATCGCTATAGGAAGTGAACATTAGGTTCTTCATTTCTGCTGACAGAATAGTTGTTCCGTATAGCGCATTGTCC
>JAULXA010000255.1:0-6452 GCA_032118875.1 Flavobacterium sp. | reverse complement strand
CACCATTTAAAACAGAATATATTTTTTCTTTAAAAGTTAAATCACCTTTAATAGTAACTAAAGCTAATGTTCCAGTTTTGGTTTTTTTAAATTTCCAATGTAAGGTTTGCTTGTTTGTACTTTCTACATAATCTTGAACAATAGAATCTTTTTGTGCGAAAGTCGTTGCGATTTTATTATTGGAATCCCATTTTACAAATGAGGATGTACCAATTGTGTTTTCGGAAGTAGTAAATGCGAAATTTTCCTCTTTATTAAACTGTTGCCAATCGTTCCAATTTGAAAAATCGTTGACATATTCAAAAACAATTTCAGATGGAGAATTGATTTCCTTTTGCTTCGTAATTTGATAAGTTGCTGGTTGTGTGGCAACAAAAACTACAAATGCCAAAAGGAAAAGTAAAAATAAAAGCGTTAAATATTTGAAAATTTTCATTTAGCCTGATTCTAAAAATCAAATATAAATAAATTATTCTTTTATGTAGCCTTTAATTAAGAATAAGAACAAAATAAATAATAAAAATCCTAATAATACCCATTTCACACCTTTATATTGTTGTTTGTGAATGCTTTTGTCTTTTAAATACATAAAAACGATGATGATAATAAAAGCGATGGCAAATAAAATGGCGAAAATAGTTTGTCCTTGTGAAAACATGTTGATAAATTTTTTAACAAATTTAAGGATTACAATATTTAAAATATAATTTTATGACATTAAAATTTCTAACTATGCAAAAACAATTAGATGCAGTAAAATTATTTCATACAACTTACGGATTAGGAGTTAGTAATGAAATGAAAGCCGATTTAGGTGAACAAAAAAATAACCTTCGTTTTGAATTAATGAAGGAAGAGAATGAAGAATATTTAGAAGCCGTTCAAAACAACGATATTGTTGAAATTGCCGATGCTTTAGGTGATATGTTGTACATTTTATGTGGTACGATTTTAGAACACGGTTTGCAACATAAAATTGAAACTGTTTTTGATGAAATTCAGAGAAGTAACATGAGTAAATTGGGCGAAGACGGAAAACCAATTTACCGCGAAGATGGTAAGGTGATGAAAGGTCCAAATTATTTTAAACCCAATTTTGAAGAAATATTAAAATAAAAAATGCCTGAGTTTATCTCAGGCATTTTTTATTTTATGTAAGTTGAATTAAATCTTAACTGTCCAATTGAAAGTGTCTTCAGCTAATTTGTACTGAATGTTATTTAATTTTTCTTTAATTTCTAATGCAAAAGAATTCTCTAATTTTGGTAATTCAAAATATTCATCTCGGAATGAAAAACCAACAATCGGATTAATTACAGCAGCCGTTCCAGCTCCAAAAATTTCTTTTAACGTTCCGTTTTTCGCAGCAGCTACTAATTCTTCTACTAAAACTGGACGAACTTCCGTTTTAATATTATCTCTTTTTGCGATATCTAAAACCGATTTTCTAGTTACACCATCTAAAATTCTTTCCGAAGTTGGCGCTGTTAATAACGTATCTCCAATTCTGAAGAAAACATTCATGGTTCCTGCTTCTTCTAGTTTTGTATGCGTAGCATCATCTGTCCAAATAATTTGTTGAAAACCTTGGTCATTCGCTAATTTAGTTGGATAAAATTGAGCTGAATAATTTCCAGCCGCTTTTGCAGCTCCAATTCCACCATTTGCAGCACGACTAAAATGTTCCGCAATAATAACTTTCACTTCTCCAGAATAATAAGATTTTGCTGGCGAAAGAATAATCATAAAACGATATTGAGAAGAAGGTTGTGCAATTACACCACTTCCAATCGCAATCATAAAAGGTCTTATGTATAGAGAGTTTCCGTTTCCGAATTTTACCCAATCTTTCTCTATATTTAATAAAGTTTTTAAGCCGTCAATAAAGATGTGTTCAGGAATTTCTGGCATAGCCATACGAACCGCACTTTTATTAAAACGTAAATGGTTTTCATCTGGACGAAATAACCAAACGTCATCATTTTCATCTTTGTATGCTTTCATACCTTCAAAAATAGCTTGTCCGTAATGGAAAACTTTTGCTGATGGATCAATCATGAAAGGCTCGTATGCCTTAATTACAGGTTGTTCCCAAGCGCCGTTTTTAAAATCACAAATCAACATATGATCTGTAAAAGTGTTTCCGAAAGTTAAGTTTTCAAAATCAACTTCATTAATTTTTGAAGTTTCATTTTTAATAATTTTGATATCGTTTGTAATACTATTCATTAATACGTTTTTATGTGTGTTGTATTTTATAGATTTTTTACAAATTTATTCAAAAAATAATTCTTGAAGATTCATTTTTTGAATAATTATTAACAAAGTTTGTCATAAATAATTAAATTTGTTTTTTATAACTCTTTATAACCAAAAATAAAATGAAAAAAATTATTGCAATTGCTGTAGTATCAGTCGCTTTAGTTTCTTGTAATAAGAAAGAAGAAACAATAGTGAAATCGGAATCAAAATTGGCGTATGCATCATTTGGAGATAAAATTACGGATGAAAATTCTATCACTAAAGATGAAATGTTAGCCAAATACAAATCGTTAAAAGCAGGTGATACTTTAAATGTAAAAGTGGCTACAAAAATTAATGAAATTTGCCAAAACAAAGGGTGTTGGATGACATTAGATTTAGGTAAAGATGAAAAAGCATTTGTAAAATTTAAAGGATATAGTTTTTTCGTACCGATGAATGCTCAAAAAAGAGAATCAGTAGTGGAAGGAAAAGCATTTGTAGAAGAAACTTCTGTGTCAGAATTGAAACATTATGCGGAAGATGAAGGAAAATCTGCTGATGAAATTGCAAAAATTACGGAACCAAAAACAGAATATAAATTTTTAGCGCACGGCGTTTTAATTGCGAAATAATGAAGTATTTAGTAGTAGTTTTTTCAGTTTTATTTTTGAGTTGTAACCAGAATAAATCGGAAGAAAAAAAAGAGAATTGTGAAAAACCTAAAGAAGAATTTCAGATGTATAAAGCTTCTGAAATGGCTACATTAATGGAACAAATGTATGTTCATAATGCGCAACTTCGTGAAAAAATTATCAAAAAAGATTCGTTAGGTAACTTGCCTGATTATTTTTCAAAAATCTCAAAAGCTACGATGACAAAAGGTAAAGAAAGAGACGCCTTTTTTGATGAAAAAGCAAGTGTTTTTATCAAAGCGCAATCTGAAATTTATACCTCAAAAAACACGAAAGAAAGTTTTAACACTATGGTTAACGCTTGTATAAGTTGTCACGAAGTAAAATGTGGCGGACCAATTGAAAGAATAAAAACGTTGTATATTAAGTGATTTTTTTTTAGAAAATATAGTAAAAAGCCAGAATTCATCTTCTGGTTTTTTTATATCAAAAAGCTAACAAAAGTTATAAATTACTTAAAATTTAAGGTTTTAAAACCAAGCGTGCAACTTTTTCGTAATTTTATATAAACAAAGAAATCATGAAAAACGTATTTATTATTTTATTCGCTTTAAGTTTTGTTTCTTGCAACAGTCAAAATACGAATGTTAATAAAGCAAAAGAAACAACTAAAGAAATTACTAAAAAATCAGAAATTAAAAAAGACACTATGGATTTTAAAATCGTAAAAACAGATGCAGAATGGAAAGCACAACTTTCACCTGAAGAATATACTGTTTTAAGAGAAAAAGGGACGGAGCGACCATATACTGGTGAATACGACAAGCATTTTGAAAAAGGAATGTATGTGTGTGCAGCTTGTGAAAACCCATTATTTACATCTGATACAAAGTTCGATTCACATTGTGGTTGGCCCTCTTTTGATGAAGCCATTAAAGGTTCAACGGTGTATCATAAAGATTCTTCTTTTGGTATGATTCGTACCGAAGTAATGTGTGCGAAATGTGGCGGACATCTAGGTCATGTTTTTGATGATGGACCAAAAGAAACAACAGGACAACGCTATTGTACGAATTCTGTTTCCATTAAATTTTTACCTGCAAAATAAATTTTTAAAAGGCATTTTAATTCAGTTTGAAATGCCTTTTTTATTTTACTTTAAAAACAAATAAAACTAAATTTTCTCATTCTAATATATAATTTTATCTTCGCAACTGCGTTATTATAGAATAACAGAAAAAATGCTAAGAAAACTTTTACCACTACTTTTTGTCTTTATTACGCCTATTTATGCGCAAGTAGGAGGGCAATCTGTATATCAGTTTTTGAATTTGGTACAATCTCCAAGACAAGCAGCGTTAGGTGGAAAAACGGTAACCATTGTGGATTATGATGTAAATCAAGCCTTTTTTAATCCAGCAACGATAAATGCAAAAATGCACAATCATTTATCAACAAGTTATAGTAATTATTTCGGTGAAGTCACTTACGGAACTGCTGCTTATGCTTATACGTGGGACAGACATGTGCAAACTTTTCATGTTGGAGCGAATTATGTCAACTACGGAAATTTTGATGGTTATGACGAATTTGGAAATCCAACTAATAATTTCACTGGTTCAGAAGGTGCGTTGTCTTTTGGCTATTCGTACAATATTCCATGGACTAATTTTTATGCCGGAACCAATGTAAAGTTTATAACTTCAGCTTTAGAAACGTATAATTCTTTTGGTGTCGCAACAGATATTGGTTTTTTATATATTGATGATAAAAATGATATTAATTATGGTTTATCATTCCGAAATATTGGTTATCAAATTAAACCTTATGAAACCACAAGAGAAAATTTACCTTTCGAAATTACTGCAGGTATTTCGCAATTGGTAGAAAATGTTCCTATTCGTTGGCACATCACTTTTGAAAATTTACAACAGTGGAAAATTGCTTTCGCGAATCCAAACAGATCACAAGGAAGTTTGGATGGCACATCGGAGGAAGAAAAAGTTGGTTTTTTTAATAATGCCTTACGACATGTAATAATGGGAGCAGAGTTGTTTCCGGAAAAAGCGTTTAATATTAGATTAGGATACAATTTCCGTCGTGGTCAAGAATTAAATATTATTGACCAACGAAATTTCTCAGGAATTGCAGCAGGTTTTAGTTTGCGATTTAATAAAGTCCGTTTCGATTTTTCACATTCTCGTTACACTGTTGCTGCTAATTCAAGTATTTTCGGTGTAATAATTAATTTGGATTAAAAAGATAAAGTTTTTTTTTTAGGTTAAAGGTTAATGCTGAGAAAGAACAAATGATTCCAGCGGAATCAAATATTTATAGATAAAATAAAAATCAAGTGAGATTCCAGCGGAATCAAATGTTTGTATTATGAAGAAAATTACCATAGCCATAGACGGTTTTTCGTCAACAGGAAAAAGTACATTAGCCAAACAAATTGCCAAACAATTAGGTTATATTTATGTTGATACCGGTGCGATGTATCGTGCGGTAACATATTTTGCAATGAAAAATAATTTTGTTTCAGAAAGTCATTTAGATACGGAAGGTTTAATTAAGAATTTATCTAACATCACTTTACAGTTTCATTTTAATGAAGATTTAGGTTTTGCAGAAATGTATTTGAACAATGAAAATATAGAACATCCCATTCGTACAATTGAAGTATCCCGTTTAGTGAGTAAAATTGCAGAAATATCTGAAGTTCGTGCGAAATTAGTGGAGCAACAACAGCAAATGGGACAAAATAAAGGCATTGTTATGGACGGTCGAGATATAGGAACTGTTGTTTTTCCTGATGCCGATTTGAAATTATTTATGACGGCAAGTTCCCAAACCAAAGCCCAACGCCGTTTTGATGAATTAATTGAAAAAGGACAACAAGTCACTTTTGAAGAAGTTTTGCAAAACGTTCAAGAACGCGATTATATTGACACACACAGAGAAGATTCTCCATTGGTAAAAGCTGAAGACGCGATTGAAATTGATAATTCTCATTTATCGAAAAAAGAACAATATGAGTTGGTGATGGAGTTGGTGAATGAGGAGTTAGGAGCTGGGAGTTAGAAGTATGAAGCTGGAAGTTTGAAGAATGAATTCAATATAAAAAAAAGTATGAAAACAATTAAATTTAATATTTTACTTTTTGCTATAATCTTAATTTCTGGTTGTAATTCTAATAATAACAATAAAGAAGTTTTAAAAAAAGATTCTACTAAATTGATTGTTGAAAAATCTGATTTAAATAAAAAAACTCAGCTTGAAAATTGTGACTGCGAAGAAAATCTTGAACTTAAAGATTACATTTCATGTAAAGAAACCGTTTTTAGTAATGGTGCAAAAATTTACCGTCAATTTAATTGCGATTCTTCTTGGTTGGTTTTTGAAAATAAAAAAAATAAGAAAAATATTTATAGTTTAGAAAAAGAGTTGATTGATTTAACGCATCGATTAGGTTATGTTGGTTGGGTTGAATATGAGAAATCAATTCTAATTGCGGATAGGTTATGGTCTGGAAGTGGTTCTCCTTTTGAGTATCATTTATTTGATAAAGAAACAGGC